>DASVOL010000975.1:0-19823 GCA_036383375.1 Bradyrhizobium sp.
CTGGACCTATGCCGAGATCACCCCGCCCGCCAAGTTCGTCCACGACGAGGACGGACGGCGCGGCCAGGCGGTGACCTCGCTGGTCTCGGGCGCCTGCATCATCTCGGGGGCGGCGCTGCGACGGTCGCTGCTGTTCACCGGCGTCCACGTCAATTCCTACGCCAATGTCGAGAACGCGGTGATCATGCCCTATGTGAATGTCGGCCGCGGCGCGCGGCTCCGAAACGTCGTGATCGATCGCGGCGTGCGGATTCCGGAAGGGCTCGTGGTCGGCGAGGATCCCGAATTCGACGGCAAGCGATTCCGCACCACCGAGAACGGGATCACGCTGATCACGCAATCGATGATCGACAGGCTCCCGACATGACGCCCATCCGCGTCCTCGCGGTCGCCTCGGAAGTCTACCCGATCGTCAAGACCGGCGGCCTCGCCGACGTGGTCGGCGCGCTGCCGGCGGCGCTGAAGCAGCACGGTGTCACGACGCGAACGCTGGTGCCCGGCTATCCCGATGTGCTCAAGGCGCTGGCCTCCGCGGAAACGCTGCTGCACTGGGGCGAATTCTACGGCGGGCCGATCCGCGTGCTCGGCGGTACCCGTGACGGGCTCGATCTGTTCGCGCTCGACGCGCCGCATCTCTATGCGCGCCCCGGCAATCCCTATGTCGGCCCCGACGGACGCGACTGGCCCGACAACGGCATCCGTTTCGCGGCGCTGTCGCGGATGGCGGCCGAAATCGGCCGGGGTGCAATCGAGAGCTTCGTCCCCAACATCGTGCATGCGCATGACTGGCAGGCCGGCCTGGCGCCGGCCTACCTGCACTATAGCGGCCAACCGCGGCCCGGCACGGTGATGACCGTGCACAACCTCGCCTATCAGGGGCAATTCTCACCGGACATGCTGGCGGCGTTCGGGCTTCCCGGTGAGGCCTATTCGCTTCACGGGGTCGAATATTACGGCACCATCAGCCTGTTGAAAGCCGGCCTGCAGTTCGCCGACCGCATCACCACCGTGTCGCCGACCTATGCGCAGGAGATCCAGAGCGACGACGGCGGCATGGGGCTCGGCGGCTTGCTCCGCGAACGCACCGACGTGCTGAGCGGAATCCTCAACGGCATCGACATCGCGGTGTGGAATCCGGCCACCGATCCCGCCATCGCGGCGCGCTTCAGCGCCGGGGACACGGCCGGGCGCGCAGCCAACAAGGCGGCGTTGCAGCGGCGCTTCGGGCTCGATGCGGCGCCGGATGCGATGCTGCTCGGCGTCATCAGCCGGCTGTCGTGGCAGAAGGGTCTCGATCTGCTGCTGGAGACCATTCCGACATTGCTCGCCGAAGGCATTCAGCTCGCGCTGCTCGGCAGCGGCGATCGCGATCTGCAGGATCGCTACGCCGCGCTGGCGCGCGACAATCCCGGGCGGATCGCGGTCGTAATCGGCTATGACGAGGCGCTGGCGCATCTGATCCAGGCGGGCTCCGATGCGCTCGCCGTGCCGTCGCGGTTCGAGCCGTGCGGCCTCACCCAGCTCTGCGCGCTGCGCTACGGCGCGGTCCCGATCGTTGCCAATGTCGGCGGTCTGGCCGACACCGTGCTGGGCTTCGACGAAGCCGCGCTCACCGGCAGTGCCGCAACCGGCGTCAAATTCGCGCCCGTGACCTCGGAGGCGCTCGCCCACGGCTTGCGCACGGCGAACCTGCTGTTCAACGACAAGGTGACCTGGCGCCGGCTGCAGCAGGCCGGCATGGCCACCGATGTCTCCTGGCATAATCGCGCCGGCCGCTACGCTGCACTCTACCGCGAGCTCGCCGCCGCGCGCGGATGACGCGCGATCAATTCAGCAGATCGCAGGACGCGATGCGGTTGATGTCGGCCAGGCGCCGGTCTGGATTGCCTTTGAGATCAAGGCTCGCGACGAGATCGAGCAGGCGGCCGTAGGCGCGATCGGCGACCGCGACGGGCAACGGCTCCTCGTCAAAGGCCTCGATGTAATTGCCGACGAGCCCGCTCAGCAGCCGGCACATCGCCCGCTGCTCGGGCTGATGCTTGCTCAGGGTCTCGAGTTTTTCCTGGAGGGTTCGGTAGGTGCGCAGGCCGTGGGGCTGCTGCGAAAGCCAAGTCTGCAGATCAGGCGCGTGCAGATCAGTATTTTGTAGATCAGTCATATCAGCCTCTTCAAGCAGGAGAAGAAGCTACCGATTTATATAGCCGATCACGGTTCCGCGCCATGACGATTTTTGCATGCATCCCCTGCCCGGCCGCGCAGGCCGTGTCATCGGATTGGCACGCGACCTCGCTAATGTATTTGGGTTTTGATGAGATTCGCGAGTGCCGGCAGGATCCTATAGCGCGCGATCTCGTGCGGATAGTCGCCGCGATTGGCGAGCAGCACGATGCCGAACCGGCGCGCCGGGACCAGGCCGATATAGGCCGAGGCATTGTTGAGGCCGCCGGGCTTGTCGATGACGGTGACGCCGTCGAGCCGCACGTGCTCCCACGCCATCGCCTGCCCGAACTTCGCATCGACACGAAAACTCTCGCGCATGGTCGTCTGCAATGCCGCGCGCAATTGCGGATCGATCACCGCGCCGTCGAGACAAGCGCGCAGCAGCATGCCGAGATCGCGCGCCGACGAGAACATCTGGCCGGTGCCGGGAAAATCATAATAGCTCTGCTGATTGCCGGGCGGGCCGATCGCCGTGCCGTCGTGCGCGTAGCCTTGAACCGCGCTCTGCATGAACCCGGGCGGCAGCGTCGCGCGGTTGTCCTCGGCACGGTCGGGAACGAAGGTCGAGGTCATGCCGAGCGGCTTGAGAATGCGGCTCTCGATCAACGTCGCGATCGGCATGCGATAGCGCTGCTCCAGCACCAACTGCAGCAGGACATAGCCGGCATGGCTGTAGATGCGCTGCTTGCCCGGCTGCTCTCCATTCTGCGGCATCCAAGCATTGAGCATCACGATGAACTGATCGCGGCTGAAGGTCTCGTTCGGCCAGGGCGGGTGATCGGTCGGCAGCAGCAGCCCCGATGTATGGTTGACGAGCTCGCCGACCGTGATGCGGCTGACATAGTCCCCATGCAGCTCGGGCAGATACTGGCCGACCTGATCGTCCAGCCGCAACTCGCCGCGCGCGGTGCCGAGTGCGACCAGCGTCGCCTCGAACAGCTTGCGCAGCGAGGCGAGGTTGAACAGCGTGTCCGAGGTGACCGGCCGCTTGGCCGCGGTGTCGGCGAAGCCGTAGTTGAAGAAGGCGACCCGCCCTCCGGCATAGACCGCGGCGGCAAGGCCGCCCGGATCGGCCGCGGTCGCGGTCGGCGCCAGTTCCGCGGTGACGATATCCCTGATCTGCGCATCCATGTCGGAATCAGCCCGCGCCGCCGTTAGCACGCTAGCGGCGACGGCAAGCAGGACGGCCGCAATCCCGGCGAACAGCCATTGTCTCAAGAACCATTGTCTCATGCAGAACGAAATCAGGACGATGTTGCGATGTGACCCGGAGGTGGATCTGTTCAGCCATCGAGAGATGGCGATATCGCGATCCTAGCGATGGAACTCACACGTCCGAATTCACGATCGCGCGTCCTGCACCGTTACCCGTACCGGCTGGGGAACGGGCGGCCCGATCGCTGTTCCGGCGGTCACTCCCGGAACCCGCGATCGCGACCGCCCTCCCACTCCAGCCACGGCGCGGGAACTGCAATGGAACTAAAAAATGCGGGACGTTTGAAAATACGGGAAATGTGCTGCGACGGAGAGGCAATACCGACGCTTGCCGGGCTCACCGCCGATATGTCTGGGTTCGTCACATTCCGCTCCCAACCGGGGACGGTTTCTTACTAGCAACAATTCGTCAATCAAGGGTTGCATAGGCCCAAGAGATTCGATTGACAAGATATTGTTGCCTGCGACGGATTGTCCTGTTCCCGATGCAGGACGCGCGCGATGCCGTGGTTAAGCATGGCTTAACTATCGAAACGCGCGGCTCGCGCACCTATCGGATCCGCGACCGGACGATCGACCGCGGCAACGACGCCAGCAGCAGCACCAGGCAGACGCAGAGCAGCACGACGTCCTTGAACAGGAACTCGCCGGCCAGGTTCCAGGCCATCGGGTCGGTCGACAGGCTCCATTTCACCACACCGGGTGTCGTGAAGAAGAACGACCAGGTCACTGCAAAGGTGATCACGCCCATCAAGGAGCCGATTGCAGACAGGATCGGGCTGAACGCGCCGGCGGCAAGCAGCGCGGCGATACCGAACTCCGTGACGCCGAGCACATAGGCCTCGCCGCGAAGGCCGAACACCGACAGCCACGAGACGAACGGGCTGTTACTGATGAATTGCGCGATGCCCTGCGCCGACTGCGGCGTGAACTTCTGCATGCCGAACGACACGAAGATCACCACCATGACCCAGCGCAGGATCGTGAGCGGACGATAAGACCCCTCGCCGTGTTCGGCGATATTGAACGACAGATTCATGCGGATGTTTCTTCCCTTGCTGCGATGCCACCATCAGCCGCGGCTGTGGCGTTCGTGGCAGGATTACGCAGCGTGCCGCGCGCGCGTTACGCGCCGGAGGGCATCACGTCCTTCACAAGGATGTGCGGTCGAGGTGATCGGCAAGGACGGCGGGCGGCCGCGGCCTCAGGCCGCGGTGAGCAACTCGCCGACCTTCTCGTAGGCTTCGCCCTTGAACCGCATCAGCTGAAACTGCTTGATCGGCACATAGTCGCTCGGCGTGGTGTTGAGGGTAATCCCGGGAATCAGCAGCGGGGCGGCGAACTTCTTCAGGTTGGTCGCCTGGTGCAGGACATTGGCTCGCGTCAGCTGGTCGCCACATTGCCGGATGACGTGGGCAGCGGTTGCCCCCGCGGTGTAGCCGATGGCGTAGAGGTCGTCGGCGCGATCGGCATTCGGGACGTAGCGGTCGAGGAACGCCATGTATTGCTTCATGTCCGGCGTGTCGGCCCAGAGCGGATTGCCGGGATCCATCCGTGTCGCAAACGCGAGAATGCCTTGCGCGGTCTCGAAACCCGCGGGCTGCAGCGTCGCGCGCACCGAGGCATTGCCGGCACCGAGAAATATCTGGGGCCGCCATTCGAGCGCAGCCATCTTGCGCAGCGCCTGGCTCGCCATCTTCGGGATGGTGATGAGGAACACCAATTCGGCGCCGGACAATTTCATCTGGACGATCTGGGAATCGATGGTGGGATCGCCGACCGAGTAGTTCAGCTCCGATGTGATCTGCGCGGTCCTGGCGCCGAGACCGGTCTTCAAGCCTGCCAGCGTTGCCTTGCCGGCATCGTCGTTCTGATACAGCAGGCCGATCTTCGCATCGGGCATGGTGGCGGCAATGTAGCGGCCGACGACACCGCCTTCGATCTCGTAGGTCGATCCGCCGACCATGGTCCATGGATTGGCCGCCGGGTCCGACAACTTGCTGGCCGCAGCCGCAAGGAACAGTTGCGGGACCTTGCGCGCGTTCATGTATTTCTGCACGGCGATGTTGCCCGGCGTTCCCATCGCGCCCGCAATGAACAGCACCTCGTCGCCTTCGACCAGGCGCCGCGCAGCTTCGACCGATTTCGGCGGGCTGTAGGCGTCGTCATAGTTGATGAACTTGATCCTGCGGCCGTTGATGCCGCCGGTGTCGTTCAGCATGCGGAAATAGGCATCCATGGCGTTGGCAAGCACGCCGAACGACGATACCGGGCCGCTGAGCGGTCCGAACTGCCCGATGCGGATCTCCTGATCGCTGGCACCGGGATCATAGGACGCGCCGGCAAATGCACTGCTGCCAATGGATGCGGCGAGGCCAGAAGCTGCCGTCCCGAGCAGCGTTCGACGGCTGATCGTCTTCATGGGTTTCCTCCACTGGATCTGGACGCCTTATGCGGCGCCTCGTTCGAACGCCATGCGATATTGCGCGGCGACCTCGTCGACGATGTCGGCCGCGCCCGTCACCGCGTGCACGCCGGAGACCGAATGACCGGCGCTCCAGACCTCGATCCAGCGCCGCGGTCCTTCCGTCTCGCCCTTTCCGCCGAACTTTTCGCGCGCGCGCGCCTCCGAAACGGACTCATCGAGATTTGCGGGATCGAGACCCGCGGCGACGATCGAGGGCCGCAGCATGCTGGCATCGAGGCCGGTGAAGGCCTTCGTCAGCATGATGTCGTCGAGCGTGCTGTCGACCAGCATTCGCCGATAGGCCTCGCTAGCCATGCTCTCGCGTGCCGCGATGAAGCGCGTTCCCATATAGGCGAGATCGCAGCCGAGCAGCCGCGCCGCGGCGAGCGCGGTGCCGTCAGTCACGCCGCCCGCGAGCACGACCGGGCCGTCGAACATCGCGCGCACCGCGCGCACGAAGGCGAACGGATTGGCCCAGCCGGTCTGCCCGCCGGCACCCGCCGTGAGCAGGATCAGACCATCGGCGCCCGCCTCGATCGCCTTCTCCGCATGGCGGAGCGAGGCAATGTCTGCGAACACGAGACAGCCGACATCGTGCAACGGCTGAACCGCCGCCGCCGGCGAACCGACGCTGGTGATGACCATCTCGACCCTGTGCCGGACGAGACAGGCGAGATCGTCCTTGAAGCGCGGCTGGCGGATGATGAGGTTCGGACAATGCGGCGCGGCCGGCCGGCCGAGCTCGGCGACATTGCGCTCGATCCGGGTGAGCCAGGCGTCGAGCTCCTCGACCGAGCGGGCGTTCGCAGTCGGAAACGCGCCGATCGCGCCGGAGCGGCAGACCGCCGTCACGAGATCGACGCCGGAGACGCGCAGCATGGGAGCTGCGATCAGCGGCAGGCGAAGCCGATCTGCGATCGCAGCCGGAAGTCCGTTCCGGCGGGCAGCAACCTGCATCGCTAACGTCCCTTCCAGACCGGCTTGCGCTTTTCGGCGAACGCCTTGAGGCCTTCGGTGCGATCCTCCGACTTCAGCGCGCGCTCGGCGATCGGGCCCTGTGCGGTCCAGCCCTCCTCGTCGGTCCAATTGGCGGCCTGGAAGATGATCTCCTTCGACGCGGCGAGCGCCGTCGGACCGTTGACGAGCAGCTCGTTGCCGAAGGCAACCGCCGCCTCGAGCGCCTGGCCGGGTTCGACGAGCCGGTTCACGAGTCCGAGGCGCTCGAAGTACTCGGCGCCCTTGAACTGCCCGGTCAGCGCCAGCTCCATGGCGACGTGATAGGGGATCCGCTTCGGCAGCCGGAACAGGCCGCCGCCGATGGCGACGACGTTGTGCCGGACTTCCGGCAGGCCCATCTTGGCGTCCCGCGCGGCGACGATGAGATCGCAGGACAGGCAAAGCTCGAGCCCGCCGCCGACGGCATAGCCCTCGACGGCTGCGATCAGCGGCTTGCGCGGCGGCCGGCGAAACAAGCCGAAGCCACCGCGTTCGGTGATGCCGCGCTCGCCGCGCGCAACCGCCTTGAGATCGGCGCCGGCCGAGAAGTTGCCGCCTGCGCCGGTGATGACGCCGGCGAACAGCGCATCCTCCGCGTCGAGTAGATCCATCGCATCGGAGATGCCGCGCGCCAGCGCCGCGTTGCAGGCGTTGCGCGCTTCGGGACGGTTCAGCGTGACGACGAGGATGTGGCCGCGCCGTTCGGTCAAAACGACCTGCTCGTTCTCAGTGGTCATCGATGTGCCTCACAATGCGAAGGTAAAGCCGCCATTGACCGGATAGGTCTGGCCGGTGATCCACGCGCTGGCATCGGAGGCGAGGAACAGCACCATGTTGGCGACGTCGGACGGCAGCCCCGGGCGGCGGATGACGTACTTCTCCATCATCTTCTTCTGCCGCTCGGGATCGGCCTTCAGCCGCGCTTCGATCGCGGGCGTTAGCGTGGCGGCAATCGCCACGCAGTTGGCCGTGATGTTGTGGCGGCCGAGCGAGCGCGCGACCGCGCGCGTGAAGCCCGCGGCGCCCGCCTTCGCGCCCGAATAAACCTCGAGGCCCGCTTCGCCGGCGCGGCCGGCATCGGAGATGATGGTGACGATGCGGCCGCCCTTGCGCGCGATCATCTGCGGGATGCAGGCCGAGGCGCAGTTGATGACGCCGTAGAGATTGACGCCGATGAAGCTGTTCCAGACTTCGGGGCCGGTTTCCCAGAACGGCTTGCGCGCATCGGGATCGGGGGTCGCGCCGGCATTGCCCGCATTGTTGACGAGCACGTCGATCGAGCCGAAGGCCTGCTCGGCCTTGCCGACCATCGCCTTGACCGAGGCGAGATCGGTGACGTCGGCCTGCACCGCGATCGCCTTGCCGCCGCCGGCATTGATTTCGCGCGCGACCTGCTCGGCGCGATCGAGGAAGTAGTCGTTGACGACAATGCCGGCCGCGTTGTGCGCGGCGAAATGCAGCGCGATCTGGCGCCCGACGCCCTGCCCCGCACCGGTGATCAGCGTCACCTTGCCGTTCAGATCAAGAATATCACTCATACGTTTCTCTCCCGTCCCTTCCAGTAGGGCTCGCGCAATTCGCGCTTGAGCAGCTTGCCCATGGTGTTGCGTGGCAGTTCGTCGACGATCGACAGCGTCTTGGGCCGCTTGTATGAAGCAAGATGGTCGCGGCAGAAGTCGAGGATCGCAGCCTCGTCCGCTACGTGGCCCGGCTTCAGCTCGCAGAACGCCTTGACTTGTTCGCCGAACTCGTCGTCGGGGATGCCGATGACAGCTGCGTCCTGCACATCGGGATGCCTGAGGATCGCGGCCTCGATCTCGGCCGGGTAGATGTTGACGCCGCCGGCGATGATCATGTCCTTGGCGCGATCGGTAATGAACAGATAGCCGTCGTCGTCCTGCATCCCGACGTCGCCGACGCGGAAATATCCAGCGTCGTCACGCGTGTCGGCTCCGAGCGGCTTGCCGTTCAGATAGGCGCCGATCGTCACCGGCGTCCTGATCCAGATCTCGCCGGACTGGTTGCGCGGCAGCTCGCGTCCCTCGGCATCGCGAATCGAGATGTCGACATGCTTGTGCGGGCGGCCGCTGGAGCCGGGCTTGCGCTCCTGCATCTCGGGCGGCAGGAAGCTGATCATGCCGACTTCGGTGGCGCCATAGCCTTCGCCGAGCACGCCCGAGCCGAAATAGCGGATGATCCAGCGCTTGAGCTCGTAGGGCACTGGCGCTGCGCCGACCGACAGCGCGCGGATCGACGACACGTCGTAAGCGTCGAGCACATCCTTCGGCAGCGCCGCGAGGCGCTTGTACATGGTGGGCACGCCGGTCCAGTTGGTGACATGGTGCTTTGCGATCAGGCGAAGCGCGGCTTCCGGATCGAAGCGGCGCATCAGGATCACCGGATTGCCGAGATGGATCGCACCCCAGACCTGCGACGGGCCGGCACCATGATGCAGCGGCAGCGTCAACAGCGAGACGCCGCCCGGCTGGCCACGCCGGGTCTGCGCCACGTCGCTGAGATATTCGCTGGTGCGTTGATCCATCTGCACGCCCGGCTGCACCATCGAGACCACGCCCTTGGGCAAGCCCGTGGTGCCTGAGGTGTAGAGGATCAGGGGCGGCCTGCCGGTCGAATGCAGCGGCGGCGCGGCAGGCGTGTCGAGCAGTTCGGAGAATGCGACGAAGCCTGGCGACACTGTGCCGATCGAGACCGCGAGCTTGATCGGCAATCCCTCGAATGCGGGCTTCAGCGCCGCCGGATCCTCATCGTCGCAGACGATGACCTGGGCACCGCTGTTGGACAGCACGTACTGCGTTTCCGACGGCGTCAGCCGCCAGTTCAGGCCGAGCAGCGAGCAGCGCAGCTTGCCGATCGCCTCGCTCAGGATCGGCCACTCGATCCGGATCTGGGTCCGCAGCACCACGATGTCGCCGGCGACCACGCCTCGGGCGGCCAAACCATGCGCAACGCGGTTCGCGGCATCGTTGAGCTGCGACCATGTCATTCGGTGATCGCCCTCGATGAAGGCGATATCGTCGGGGCGATTGGCGGCCCGGTATTCGACGCTGTTCGGCAGGACGCTCATTTCACCAGTCTCCGTTCGAGCGTCGCGATGAAGTGTGCGCTGACGACCTCGAGATCCAGTCCCTCCGGATCGACCAGCCACTGCGCCACCGATCCGCGCAGCGTGGCGAGGATGAGCGCGCTTTCGGTCTCCGGATCGATATCGGCGCGCAACCGGCCCTCGGCCATGCCCGCCCGCAGCGCCGCGGCGATCTCGCCTCGCGTTTCGCGATTGAGTTTCGCAACGGTGGCGGTGATCGGCGGCACGGTGAGCGCGCCGGCCAGCACGGCGTGGAAAGCGCGCGCCATCACAGGATTCCGCGCCGGCATCACGAAGTAATATCGGCACGACGCGAGCAGGCTGTCGTAACCGGTCAGTCCCGGTGCGGAAGCGCGGCGCTCGGCAATGAAGGATTCGATGATGTAGGTGCCGAGCGCCGACAGCAGATCGGCCTTGGTCTTGAAGTAGTGCGACGGCAGACCGCGGCTGTAGCCGGCGCGTTCGCCGGCCTCCGCCAGCGTGATCGCCTCCAGCCCGTTTTCGGCGACGATCAGCGCAGCCGCTTCGAGGATCCGCCGCTCTGCCTCATCGCGCCGCTCGACCTGGGTCCGTCGTGACACCGACACGGGCGCGTCATCTCGCTGCTCCTGCGCGCGTCGAACTGCTCGTGCCATTCAGCTTCGCTCCCTTTGCCGTGCGGCGACTTCTTGCTTGCATTCAAGCTAGAATAATGTTTGTTGGTTGGTCAACAAGTTTCTTGGAGGAAACGCATGCAACCGAACAAGCTATTGAAACCAGGCCTGTATTCCGTGGGATCGAGCGATGGGAGCGGGCCGACCGCCCGCCTCAAGGGCGGGCGCTGCCGCTGCGGATACGTCTTCTTCCCGATGCAAACCTATGGCTGCGAGCGCTGCGGCAGCCATGGCGACGCACTGACGCCTTGCGAACTCTCTGCCAATGGGACGCTGCTTGCGGAAGCGACCGTTCACCTGCACGCCGACAAGAACCGCCCTGCCCCCTTCACCATCGTCAAAGTCGCGCTCGACGACGGCCCTGTCATTCGCACCCTGCTCGCGGAGGGCAGCGCGCCCGTCGCGCCGGGCCAGCGCGTGACCGGCAGGCTCGCCGCAGTCGGACAGAGCGAGAGCGGCGAGACCGTGCTCGATCTCCGCTTCAGCATCGCATCCTGATCGATCCGGAGGTTTGTCATGACACGATCACTCAACGAGCTGCGCCCGGTCTATGTCATCGGCATCGGCTGGCACCGCTATCAGAACCCGAGCGAGACGCCCTATGTGGAGCTCGGCCTCACCGCGATCCGCGCCGCACTGGCGGACGCGCGCATCGAATGGCCCGCGGTGGAATCGACTTATGTCGCGACCGCGTTGCTCGGCATGGCGTCGGGACGGCCGATGCTGCGCCATCTCGGCGCGACCGGCGCGCCGCTGATGCATGTTGAGAATGCGTCCGCTTCCGGATCCACCGCGTTCCGCCATGCCTGCATCGAGGTCGCAAGCGGCATCTCCGATGTTGCGCTTGCGGTCGGCGTCGACAAACGCAATCCGGTGCGGCGCCCGGACACCGGCCTCGGAAACCTCGCCGAGGACGCCATTGTGCCGTTCACGCATTTCGCGCTGCTGACCAATGAATATGCGGTCCG
The DNA here is from genome assembly GCA_036383375.1 of Bradyrhizobium sp. Lineage (GTDB taxonomy): Bacteria > Pseudomonadota > Alphaproteobacteria > Rhizobiales > Xanthobacteraceae > Bradyrhizobium. The sequence goes on from DASVOL010000975.1 coordinate 11,623, forward strand.
GCACAACGCCTCGACCGACGACATCGCACTCGTCGCGGTGAAGAACCACCGCAACGGCGCCAAGAATCCCCATGCGCAGCGGCAGCAGGAGCGTACGCTCGACGAGGTGCTCGGCGGCAAAAAGGTATCGGGATCGCTGACGTCACTGCAATGCACGCCGATCGGCGAAGGCGCCGCGGCCGTGATCGTCGCATCCGAGGACGGCATTCGCAGGCTAGGCATCGATGCCGGCCGCGCCATTCGCACCACGGCATCGGTCGGCCGCAGCGAGCGGGTCTATCCGCCCGGCGCCGGCTTCGACGCCGCGCTCACCAAGGAGACCGCCGAGCTTGCATTGGCGCAAGCCAAACTCTCACCAAAGGATCTCGACATCATCGAGCTGCACGACGCCTTCACGGTCGAGGAGCTGCACTACATCGAAAGCATCGGACTCTGCCCCGAAGGACACGGCGTTCGGATGCTGAAGGACGGCGCGCTCGATATCGGCGGGCAATGCGCCATCAATCCCTCCGGCGGCCTGATCGCGATGGGGCACCCGATCGGTCCCACGGGGATCGGCCAGATCGGCGAGATCGTGATGCAGCTGCGTGGCGAGGCCGGCGCGCGGCAGCATGGCGGCGCGCGGATCGGGCTGGCGCATATGGTCGGTGTCGGCGCGGTCTGTTACGTGCACATCCTGCAACGGTGACGCCGCATCCTGGAGACGCGCCAGCTCAGGCGCGCTGGCGCAGCGGCCGCGCGGCGTCCTTTGCCGGCACCGGCATGGTGAAACCGTACAGGAACAGGTCCACCACCATGTCCGCGAACTCGCCGGGGTCGACGCCGCCCTTCGGGTCGTACCAGGTGTGGCTGAAGTTCAGGATGCCGAACAGCATCATGCTGTAGATCTTCTTGGTCCGCTTGACGATCTTGCCTTCCTTGTCGAGCGTGACCAGAAGATCGGCGATCGTATCGACCAGCTGGCGCTCCAGCGCCTTGATCGCATCCTGCTCGGTCTCGCCGAGGAACGAGAGATCGTTGAGGATCACGCGCTGCTCGTCGCTGGAGCGCGCATTCAGCGCGACGATGGCCTGGATCGCGGCGCGGAACTGCTCCAGCGTCGCCGACTTGCCGGCCATCGCGGCCTCGACATCGGCGATCATCTCGCGGATATGCGCATCGAGGATCGCGAACAGGATCGCTTCCTTCGAGTCGAAATAGTGGTACAGCGCGCCGCGCGACAACTTGCAGGCATCCGCAAGGTCGGCGATCGAGGCGCGCATGTAGCCCTGCCGCGCGAACAGGCCGCAGGCGGTGGTGAGGATGCCCTGCTGGATTTCGTCGTAATTTTCTGAGCGCGTCCGCGCCATTACATTTTCTCTCGTGCACCATCGGCGCCGCCGGAATCGGACGGCCCCCGTCTCTCTATACTACCGCCGCTCCACGCCCTCCTCCCCTTTGCGGGCACCATCCACCAGAACTCGTCGAGCAAGCGACGCCGGCTCATTGACCTGCGTCAAAAAATAATTTGAACGACCGGTCGGATTATATTAGAGTGCCCACCATCAAGCAAGCGGATTGCGCATGTCGGGACCAACCCGGCGGCATTGAGGGAGGCTGCGCGTGGATTCTCAGAAGGTCGATGCTGTCGTGATCGGAGCCGGCGCCGGCGGGCTGTGCGCCGCGGCGCGGCTTGCCCGTGGCGGGCTGCATACGCTCGTCGTCGACGACAAGGACCGGCTCGGCGGGCGCGCCTCGACCGAGGAGATCGACGGCTTCAAGGTCAATATCGGCGCGATCGCGATCGAGTACGGCGGCGTGTTCGAGGAGACCTTCCACACCGTCGGCGCGCCGCTGGATATCCGCGCGCCGGAGCCTGCGAGCTCGTTCTTCATCGACGGCAAGGTGATCGATGTCGGCCGCGGCGGCTGGTCGCTGCTGCTCGGGCAGCTCACGAAACAGGCCTCGCGCATCCTTGAGAAATTCGCCGATGCCCGATCCGGCAACCTGCCCGACGGGCGGCAATCGACCGAAGACTGGCTGAAGGGCTACACCAGCAACGCAACCGTGCACGCGCTGTTCCGCAATCTCTGTGCGGCGATCTTCGCCTGCAACGCCGCCGAGCTGCCGGCCCGCGCCTTCCTCACCTATTTCACCAGCAAGGGCGCCTTCAAGAAATTCGGCTTCTGCCCGCAAGGCACGATCGGCGTCTGGAACAGCCTGGGCGGCTCGATCAAGCGCAATGGCGACATCTGGCTCGAAACGCCGGCGACGACGATCCACACCGCGAACGGCTGCGTCGAGGGCGTCACCGTGCTCCGGAACGGCGAGAAGGTGCGGATCGACACCGATCTCGTGATCAGCAATGCGGGGCCAAAGGCCACCGTCGCGCTGGCCGGCAGCGAGGCATTTCCGGCGGACTACATCGCGAAGGTCAAGAATGACCTTCGCCCGGCCGCAAACATCGTCATCAACGTCGCAAGCCGCGAGCGGTTGATCAATCACCCCGGGATCGTCACCTTCGGCAAGACGCGCCGGCTCTGCAACATGGCGAACCTTTCCGCCACCTGCCCCGAACTGGCGCCGCCCGGCTGGCACCTCTACGTCGCCTACGCCGTCCCGGTGCCGGCGCTCGGCGATTTCGACTCCGACGCCGAAGTCGCGCTCGCGCTCGAGGACCTTCGCGAGCAGTTCGCCAATTTCGACCAGGCCAAGATCCTGTCGATCCGGGTGATGCGCGACGACTGGCCGGCGCAACGCAGCTGCGCCGGTTACGACCTGCCGCGCGAGACCGGCATCGAAGGCCTGTGGTGCGTCGGCGACGCAGTGAAGCAATATGGCAATGGCGGCACCCAGGCTTGTGCCGAGACCGCCAAGATCGTGACCGATGCGATCTTCGCCGCGCGGCCGCGCCGATCGGCCGGCCGGGTCTGAGCGCGATGCCGACGACAATCCCGCATCCGACGCCGCCGGTAGCGCCCCAGGCCGTGCCGGCGCCGGAGTGCCTGCTCGAATTCCGCAACATCCGGATCGTCTACGACAACGCTATCGAGGCGATCCGCGATGTCTCGATCGCGGTGCCCGAGGGCAACATCGTCGCCCTGCTCGGCTCCAACGGCGCCGGTAAATCGACGCTGCTGAAGGCGATGTCCGGCATCCTCTATACCGAGGAAGGCGTGATCGAGAACGGCAGCATCCGCTTCCGCCATGACGAGGTGCATCGCCTCGCGCCGGATGAGCTGGTGCGCCGCGGCATCGTGCAGGTACCGGAAGGCCGCCGCGTGTTCGCGGCGCTGACCATCGACGAGAATTTGCAGATGGGCGGCTACACCAGGACCAGCGCCGAAGCGCGCGAGCGCCGCGACAAGGTGTTTGCGCTGTTTCCGCGGCTCCACGAGCGGCGCGACCAGATCGCCGGCTACATGTCCGGCGGCGAGCAACAGATGCTCGCGATCGGCCGCGCGCTGATGACCGATCCGGTGCTGCTGGCGCTCGACGAGCCGTCGCTCGGCCTCGCGCCCTTGATCATCGACCGCATCTATGAGGTGATCGTCCGGCTGCGCGACGAGCTGAAGATGACCGTGCTGCTGGTCGAGCAGAACGCGCAGCGCGCGCTCGACATCGCCGACTACGGCTACATCCTGGAGACCGGCCGCGTCGTGCTCGACGGCACGGCGAAAAAGCTCACCGCCAACGAGGACGTCCAGGAATTCTACCTCGGCGTCTCCTCCGCCGGCCGCAAGAGCCTGCGCGACGTCAAGCACTACAAGCGCCGCAAGCGGTGGCTGTCGTGACTGCGCTGCTTGCGATCGAGAACCTGTCCAAGCGCTTCGGCGGCCTGCAGGCGGTCGCCGATGTCAGCTTTCAGGTAAGCCCCGGCGAGATCTGCAGCGTGATCGGCCCGAACGGCGCCGGCAAGACCACGCTGTTCAACATGATCTCGGGCGTGCTGCGACCGAGCGGCGGCCGCATCACCTTCGACGGGATCGACCTTGCGACCATCTCGCCGTGGAAATTCGCCGCCGTCGGCATCGGCCGCACCTTCCAGAACCTGGCGCTGTTCAAGCATGGCACCGTGGTCGAGAACATCCTGACCGGACGCCACACCCATCTGCGCTCGACCGTGCTCGACGCCGTGGTGTTCTTCGGCCGCACCCGCAAGGAAGAAATCGCGGCCCGGCAGCAGGTCGAGCACATCATCGAGTTCCTCGAGATCGAACATATCCGGGACGCCGTGGTCGGCACGCTGTCCTACGGCCAGCAAAAGCGCGTCGAGCTCGCCCGCGCGCTCGCCTGCGAGCCAAAATTGCTGCTGCTCGACGAGATGGTTTCCGGCATGAACCAGGAGGAGACCGAGGACATCGCGCGCTTCGTGCTCGACATCCGCGACGAGCTCGGCATCACCGTCGTGATGATCGAACACGAGATGCGCATCGTGATGGACATTTCCGACCGCATCCATGTGCTGAATTTCGGCCGCAAGATCGCCGAAGGCACGCCCGACGACATCAGGCGCGATCCGGCCGTCGCGGAGGCCTATCTCGGCGGCCAGCGCGCCGAAGCGATGAAGGCGGGCGCGTGATGTCGACGATGGACAGCCTGCGCACCGCTCATCCGCCGCTGCAAGCCAGCGCCGCGCGCAACGCAACCACGGCAGGAGCCGACGCGCTGCAGACTGCGCTCGCGGATGCCGCCATCACCATCCCGCAATTGCTGCGGCAGCGCGCCGCCATGCATGGCGATGCGCTGGCGCTGCGGGAGAAGGACTACGGCATCTGGAACCCCTATTCCTGGCGGCATTACTACGAGACTGCGCGTGCGGTAGCATTCGGCCTGCTTTCGCTCGGCATCAAGCCGGGCGACCGCATCGCCATCGCCGGCGAGAACACGCCGGAATGGTTTTACGCCGATCTCGGCGCCCAGATGATCGGCGCGGTGGCGGTCGGCATCTATCCGACCAATCCCTGGGTCGAGCTGCAATATATCGTCAAGCATTCCGGCGCCCGCATCGTCGTCACCGGCGATCAGGAGCAGACCGACAAGGTGCTCGACGCGATGGCCAACAACGGCGGCCTGCCAGATCTGGAAGCCATCGTCTGCATCGACATGAAGGGCCTGCGGCATTATCGCCAGTCCGAGCTGATGTCGTTCACCGCCTTGTGCGAGCGCGGCAAGGCCTACGCCGAGGCGAACCCGGAGGCCGACGCCACCCTCGATCGCCTGATCGGCCAAGGCGCGCCCGACGATGTCTGCATTCTCGTCTACACCTCGGGCACGACAGGCCCGCCGAAAGGCGCGATGCTGACCCATCGCAATCTCGTCTATGCCGCCTATGCCTACGCCAAGACCGTCGGCATTTCAGACAAGCCGTTCGAGGCGGTGAGCTATCTGCCGCTATGCCACGTCGCCGAGCGCTGCTACGGGATGGTGACGCATCTGGTGCTCGGCGGCACGGTCTCCTTCGCCGAATCGATCGATACCGTCGCGATCAACATCCGCGAGATCGCGCCGACTTTCTTTGTCGGTGTGCCGCGCATCTACGAGAAACTGCAACAAGGCTTTCTGTTCAGGCTCGGCGAGAGCGGCCGGCTGCGGCAGACCTTCACCAAGGCCTGCCTCGCCTGGGGCCGCACGCTGTCGGACCGCCGGCAGGCCGGCAAGGCCAATTGGCTCGATCACGCCGCCTACGGGTTGCTCTACCTCCTGATGTTCCGCAATCTGCAGCGCCACCTCGGCTTCGCCACCAGCCGGCACCGGCTGTGCGCCGGCGCCTCGATCTCGCCGGAGACACTCCGCTTCTTCGACATCATCGGCCGCCCGGTGTCACAAGGCTATGGCCTCACCGAGAGCGGCGGCGTCGCCTTTATCCAGACCGAGAGCCATCACCGGATCGGCGGCTGCGGCGTGCCGCTGCCGCAGACCGAATGGAAACTCGACAACGACGGCGAGATCCTGCTGCGCAACCCCGGCGTCTTCAAAGGCTACTTCCTCGACGAGAAGGCCTCCACGGCCTCCCTCGAACAAGGCGGCTGGCTGCGCACCGGCGACATCATCGACATCCTCGACAACGGCGAGATCGCAGTGGTCGACCGCAAGAAGGCGATCATCATCACCGCCGGCGGCAAGAACATCGCCCCGTCGGAGATCGAGAACGCGCTGAAGGATTCCGAATTCATCAAGGAAGCGATCGTGGTCGGTGAGGCCAAGAAGTACCTCGGCGCCATCGTCCAGGTCGATTACGACAATGTCGGCCGTTGGGCGCGAGATCGGGCGCTCGCCTACACCAACTACAAGTCGCTTTCGCAGTTGCCGGAAGTGCACGAGCTGGTCGAGCGCATCGTCAACGAGACCAACAAGCGCTTCGCCCGGGTCGAGAACATCCGCCGCTTCGCCATCCTCGAGAAAGAGCTCGACCATGACGACGGCGAGCTGACCGCCACGCAGAAGGTACGCCGCGCCATGATCGAGAAGAAGTTCGCGCGCGAGCTCGCCATCATCTACCAGGCGGAGGGCTGAATGCAGTATCTCATCCAGCTCCTGATCTCGGGGCTCGCGATCGGCGCCATCTACGGCCTGATCGCGATGGGCTTTGCGGTGATCTACAAATCCACCGGGCTGGTCAATTTCGCGCAGGGCGAGATGACCATGATCACGGCCTATATCGCCTGGACGATCTCGACCACGGTCAGCGGCAATGTGTTCGTCGTCGCAATCGGCGCTATCCTGGCGGCGGTCGTGCTCGGCCTCGTCATCGAGCGCTTCGTGATGCGGCCGATGCTGGGCGAGCCGGTGTTCGCGACCGTGATGGTGACGATCGGGCTCGCGGTGATCCTGCGCTCGGCCGTCAACTTCATTTGGGACGCCTACCCGCATGGCCTCGATATCAGCATGGGCCGCGGCATCGTTCATCTCGGCGGCATCGGCGTGCGCACCGGGCAAATCGCCGTCATCGTCACGCTGTTGGCGCTGCTTGCCGCGATCTGGGCATTCTTTCGCTACAGCAAGGTCGGCGTCGCGATGCGCGCGGTTGCGGCCGACGACCGCACAGCGCTGTTGATGGGCATTAGCGCCACAAAAGTCCATGCGCTGGCCTGGGCGGCGTCCTCGGTGATCGCCGGCATCGGCGGCGTGTTCTTCGCGCTGTCCTACGACCTGTCGCCGGCGATGTTCCAGCTCGGGCTGAAGGCGTTTCCGGCCACCATCCTGGGTGGGCTCGACGCCGTGCTCGGCTCCGGCCTCGGCGGCCTCCTGATCGGCATCACCGAGAACCTCGCCGGCGGCTATCTCGGCTCCGGCATGAAGGAGGTCGCGGGCTTTGCCATGATCATCGTCGTGCTGATGGTCCGCCCGTTCGGCATCTTCGGCGAACGCGACATCGAGAGGGTCTGATGCGTACCGGCGATTACAAGCAGAGCTATGGCGAGCTGGTCGCGCTGATCGATTCCCCGCCGGTGTGGCTCTGGTCGGCCGTGCTGCTGCTGGCGCTGATCGCAGCGCCTTTCCTGCTGAACTCTTACGCGCTGTCGTTCCTGATGATCATCCTGATCACGGTGACCGGCGCGCTCGGGCTCAACATCCTGACCGGCTATACCGGCCTGATCTCGCTCGGTCACGTCGGCTTCCTAGTCACCGGCGCCTATGCCTACGCGGTGCTGGTCTCGAAGTACCACATGCCGCCACTGGTCGGCTTCCTCGGCGCCGGCGTGGTGCCGGCACTGGCGAGCCTGATCGTCGGCGCGCCGTCGCTGCGGCTCAAGGGGCTCTACCTCGCCATCACCACGCTCGCCTTCTCCTTCATCATCAACACCGTGATCCTGGAGATGCGCTGGCTCACCAACGGTGCCCGCGGCATACAGGTACAGCGGCCGGAGATCTTCGGCATCAGCTTCGACAGCGATACCGCCTTCACCTATCTCTGCCTCGCTTTCGCAACCTTGACGCTGTTCGCCACCCTCAACATCCGTCGCAGCCGGGTCGGCCGTGCCTTCGTCGCGATCCGCGACAACGACACCGCGGCCCGCGTGATGGGCATCAATCTGCACGCCTACAAGCTGTTCGCTTTCGTCACCTCGGCCTTCATCACCGGCATCGCCGGAGCGCTCTACGGCATCTACCTCTCCTTTGTCAGCGTCGAAGGCTTTCCGTTCCTGCTCTCGATCGAGGCGCTGGCGATCCTGATCGTCGGCGGGCTCGGCTCGGCGCTCGGCGCCGTGCTCGGCACC
>DASVOL010000976.1:0-2231 GCA_036383375.1 Bradyrhizobium sp.
TCGCCCATCGCCCAGAAATTGTCCGAGGTCGGGATGCGGATGATGCGGTCATCCGAGAAGCCCGCGATCTTCTTCCAGTAACCGGCCGCCTCGTCGTCGGTGTGGTAGACGGTGACCAGCAGCTTGTCCTTCTTCAGCCCGAAATCCTTGGTGATCAGATTCCAGGCGAGCTCGATCGCGCGCTCCTTGAAGTAGTCGCCGAACGAGAAGTTGCCGAGCATCTCGAAGAAGGTGAGATGGCGCGCGGTGTAGCCGACATTGTCGAGGTCGTTATGCTTGCCGCCGGCGCGGACGCACTTCTGCGAGGTCGTGGCGCGCTGATAGGCGCGCTTCTCGACACCGGTGAAGACGTTCTTGAACTGCACCATGCCGGCATTGGTGAACATCAGGGTCGGGTCGTTGCGCGGAACCAGCGGCGACGACGCCACGATCTCGTGGCCGTTCTCCTTGAAGAAGTTCAGAAATGTCGACCTGATGTCGTTGACGCTGCTCATGTTCATCCAATCGGAAAAAGGGGCCGGCCAGCCGCAAAAAGGCGTCATTTTCCGGCCGAACGCTTTTAGACATTGCCAGCTGCGGTGTCCAGAAACTGTGCAGGCGGATCATGGGCTTGCCGCGGCAGCACAAAGCCCATTGGATAGTTGTTGCAGCTGCGTTGACAGTCTTGGTGGCGCCGTGTTTTCTACCTACCTGTTACCCCGTCACGTCGGGAGAGACCGGCCTTACCGCCGGCGCCGAAGGAGCAACCGCCCCGGAAACTCTCAGGCAAAAGGACCGCGTGACGTCTGACATCTGGAAAGAGGCGCTGGGGTTCTCCCCGACGCGCCCGCCGACGGGATAATACTCTCAGGCACAGCGACAGATGGGGCTTTCTGCAGGTTTCTCAAGGGGAAATAGGTCCCCGGCGGGAACCGCGAGGGCCCTGTGATGCTTGCGCGCGAAACCTCTCCGCTGAAACAGACCCCGCTGCACGCGCTGCATCTGGCGCGTGGCGCCAAGATGGTGCCGTTCGCCGGCTACGACATGCCGGTGCAATACACGGCCGGCGTGCTCAAGGAGCACCTGCACACCCGCAAGGAAGCCGGCCTGTTCGACGTGTCCCACATGGGACAGCTCGTGCTGAGGGCCAAATCCGGCAAGGTCGGTGACGCGGCGCTCGCGCTGGAAAAACTGGTGCCGCAGGACATCGTCGGCATCGCGCCGGGACGGCAGCGCTACGCGCAATTCACCAACGACGACGGCGGCCTGCTCGACGACCTGATGGTGGCGAATTTCGGCGATCACCTGTTCCTGGTGGTCAACGCCGCCTGCAAGGCCGAAGACGAGGCGCATCTGCGCGCGCATCTCTCGGATACCTGCGAGATCGTGTCGCTGGCCGACCGCGCGCTGATCGCGCTGCAGGGGCCGAAGGCCGAATCGGCGCTGGCGAAACTTTGCCCAGATGTCAGTTCGATGAAATTCATGGACGCCGGACCGCGCCACGTCGCCGACATCGACTGCTTCGTCTCGCGCTCCGGCTATACCGGCGAGGACGGTTTTGAGATTTCCGTGCCCGCGGACAAGGCGGAGGCCCTGGCCACCGCACTGCTGGACAATCCCGACGTGTTGCCGATCGGGCTCGGCGCGCGCGACAGCCTGCGGCTCGAGGCCGGGCTCTGCCTCTACGGCCACGACATCGACACCACGACGACGCCGGTCGAAGGCGCGCTGGAATGGTCGGTGCAGAAGGTTCGCCGCAGCGGCGGCGCCCGCGCCGGCGGTTTTCCGGGCGCCGACAATATCCTCGCCCAGTTCGCACAGGGCGCTGCCCGCCGCCGTGTCGGGTTGCGGCCCGATGGCCGCGCGCCGGTGCGCGAAGGCGCCGTGCTTTTTGCCGACCCGACCTCGACCGAGCCAATCGGCAAGGTGACCTCGGGCGGCTTCGGCCCGAGCCTCAATGCACCGGTTGCGATGGGCTACCTGCCGACCTCGCTTTCCGCGCTCGACACCACCGTTTTTGCCGAAGTGCGCGGCCAACGGCTGCCGCTCAAGGTCGCCGCCACGCCCTTCGTCCCCAATACCTACAAACGCTAAACGCTGAAGGATCGACCCCATGACGACGCTGTACACGTCCGACCACGAATGGCTCCGCATCGAGGGCGACGTCGCCACGATCGGGATCACCGATTACGCGCAGTCGCAGCTCGGCGACGTCGTGTTCGTCGAACTGCCCAAGGTCGGCCGCAGCCTGA
>DASVOL010000977.1:0-2279 GCA_036383375.1 Bradyrhizobium sp.
CGTCGTGTGTTCGCTCATCGACGTTTTCCTCTGACGTTAGGCGGTGCAGCCTAACACCAAACGGCCGAGGCGAGGCAATGATCCAGCGCGCAGAGCTGCGTCGCCCATTGCGCGCGACTCGCCTGCGAGCAGCAAGCACTGCGCATCTTCGACAGCCGAGCGCATCGTCCCGGCGGAAATCGACGCCGATCACCGCTCGCGCGTGCTTCCTGGTTGCTTACATCTGCTCACCGGGTAATTCGCTGGCCTGCTTCACCCAGGAGGCCAGCTGAGTTTCGTCGAGCTGATCGTTCTCGCGAATGTTGAGGTAACGTGTATGCTGCTGCTTGGACTCCCCCGGCGGGACAGGGCGCAGCGATGCACCGCGAAAGAAGGCAACCTTGACGTAGTTTGTGAACGTATGGATGCCGAGAAACCAGCCTTGGCCTTCGATGCCATAAAGCGGTGAGTTCCACTTCACCGCCTTTTGCACTCCAGGGATGGTACGCACGATCAGCGCGTCGAGGTTGCGTCCGACGTCGCGCTTCCAACCCGGCATCGCCGCGATATAGGCCTGCACCGGCGCATCGCCATAACCCTTCGCGATCTGCGGATTGCCACCCGCGAGGAGACGCGGCTCGGCGACACCACGTTTCGCCGCGGCTTTCTTTGTGGTCTTCGCCGACGTCTCGGACGTCTTACCAGCCATTGTGCCTGCTCCCATGCGTTCGCGCATGATCCGCTCCGCAGCGCCAGGCAAATGTTCGCACCCGTTGCCGCCTCAACGCACGCCAAACAGCCGATATCATATCGATTGGGCGCCGAATTTGTCGTTTATCGGCTGCACTTGGCCACGGCGGCGTATCGACGCGCTTGATCTTGCGCTTAGCCGGTCACCGGCGGCGTACCATGGGTGTGGAACGACTCGATCGTTTTCAACCCCCAGGCCTGGCCCTTCTTGCGCTCCTCTTCGGTCCACACGATCGGTTTCCAGTCCGGCGCGAGGATCAGCCGTGCGCCGGCATTGGCGACCTCGACGCGGTTGCCGCCGGGTTCATAGACATAGAGGAAGAAGGTCTGCTGGATCGCGTGCTTGTGCGGCCCGGTCTCGATATGCACGCCGTGCTCGAGGAAGATATCCGCCGCGCGCAGGATCTCCTCGCGGCTGTCCAGCGCGTAGGTCACGTGGTGGAAACGTCCCGTCTTGCCGTAGTGGTCGCGCGTATAGGCGAAGTCGTAGCTCTTGTTCGACATCGTCATCCACATCGCGGCCTCCGTGCCGTCGTTGAGCACGATCTGCTCGGTGGTGCGGCATCCGAGGTAATTCTCGAAGAACAGGCGATTGGCCTTGATGTCGACCGCGAGGCAGTTGAGATGATCGAGCCGGCGGACATTGACGCCGCGCGCCGGAAAGCGCTGCGCCTGGTTCTTCAACGCGGGCTTCAGCTCGGCCGGCGCCTCGTACCATTCGGTCTCGTAATAGAGCTCGATGACGTGGCCGTCGGGATCGCGGCAGCGAAATGCCGGTCCCTGCCCCATGTCGCCTTCGACCCAGCCGATGTCGAAGCCCGAGCCCTTCAGCGCGGCGACGCGGCGCTCAAGCGCCTGCGCGCTGCGGGCCCGCAGCGCCATGTGCTCCATGCCTGATGTCTTCGACGCGGTCAGCTTCAGCGAGTAGCGTTCGTAATCGTCCCAGCCGCGCAGATAGACCGACTCGCCCTTGCGGCCGCTGACGGTCATGCCCATGACATCGACGAAGAACTTCAGGCTCTCGTCCGGCTTCGGCGTCAGCAGCTCCATGTGCCCGAGATGAGCGAGATCGAAGATCGGTTCCGGCTGCATGGACGGTCTCCCTCCGTGACGACGCCCGATCGACGGCTTTCCGCTCGAGCGCGAAAGCGGCGGTGCGTCGATTTGTACTAGTGTACAAGGGATTAGGTCCCGTCAACAAAATGTTGACCCGGGAAGTTGCGACGCCCGTTGAAGCCGGCGTCCGTGCCTAGCCCTTCGACACCATCACCGGTGCCGGACCGTGCGGCCGGGACAGGGTCGCCGACACCGTCAGCGCAACGGCAAGCGCGCACACCACGCAGAGCTTCATCCGCGCGGTACGGCGATCGGTCATCGGCAGGAAGAAGAAGAACGCGATTGCCAGAACCAGCAGCGCGTTCACGAGAATGTACATGGCGGAGCCCTCTTGTTGCGTATCAACAAGATGGCCGGCGCTCGCGCGGCATTCCGTGGCTCAAATCACATATTGAAGCGGCCGGCGGTCAGGCCACCGAGACGGCCCTCTCGCG
>DASVOL010000978.1:0-6451 GCA_036383375.1 Bradyrhizobium sp.
TTCCGGAACGGTCCGGCTGGTGGATCGTCTGGTTTCGGATCGGCTTGTCGAACGCCGCCCGGGCAAGGACGGCCGCGAGGTCGCCTTGCACCTGACGGCGTCAGGCGCTGCATCGCGCAACGAACTGCTGGCGTCGCGGATTTCGGCCGTGACGTCATTGCTCGATGTGCTGTCGTCGGCCGAACGCAAGCAACTTGCGACATTGATCCGCGAACTGCTGGCACGGCAGGATACATCCGAGATGGATCGCTTCACGATCTGCCGGATGTGCGACGACCGGGTCTGCACCAATTGCCCATTGCCGACCAACAAGGGCCAGCACGCGGGCTAGTGCCTGACGAGACTAGCGCGACCAGTGCGAGGGCTCAGCCCGGGATCCGCACCGGCAGGTTCTCGATGCCGCGCACGAAGCTGGAATAGACCCGCTTCGGCTCGCCGACCACCTCGATGCGGTCGAAGCGCTTCAGCATTTCCTGCCAGACGATCTTGAGCTGCAGCTCGGCGAGCCGCATGCCGACGCAGCGGTGGATGCCGAAGCCGAACGACAGATGGATGCGCGGCCGGGCGCGATCGATGATGAACTCGTCGGGGCGGTCGATCACCTCGTCGTCGCGGTTGCCGGAGACGTACCACATCACGACGCGGTCGCCCTTCCTGATCGTCTTGCCGCCGATTTCGGTGTCCTGAAGCGCGGTGCGCCGCATATGCGCGAGCGGCGTCTGCCAGCGGATCACCTCCGGCACCATGGTGTCGATCAGCTCCGGGTTCTCCTTCAGCTTCCTGAACTGCTCGGGATGCTCGTGCAGCGCCAGCACCGAGCCGCTCATGGTGTTGCGCGTGGTGTCGTTACCGCCGACAATGAGCAGGATGATGTTGCCCATCAGATTGTCGGGGTCCATGTGCCGGGTGGCGTCGCTATGCGCCATCATCGACAGCAAATCGTTCCTCGGCGGCGCATTGACGCGTTCGTTCCACAGCTTTGAGAAATAGGCGTAGCACTCGTCCATTTCCTGCCGCCGCTGTTCCGGCGAGTCGACGATGCCGCTCTTCGGCAGCGCGGTGGAGACGTCGGACCAGCGCGTCAGCTTGCGCCGTTCCTCCCATGGGAAGTCGAACAGCGTCGCCAGCATCTGGGTGGTCAATTCGATCGACACGCGTTCGACGAAATTGAAGGTCTCGTTGCGCGGCAGATTGTCGAGCACGCTGGCCGAGCGCTGCCGGATCAGCTTTGCCAATTCGTCGAGATGATTGGGCGTGAACATCGGCGACACGGTCTTGCGCTGATGGGCGTGCTTCGGCTGGTCCATCGCGATGAAACTCGGATAGTCGTAGCCGGGCGGCACGTCGCGGATCGAGATGCCGCCGAGCGTGGAGTCCGAGGAGAAGATGCCGTGGCTGGTGTCGACATGCATGATGTCGTTGTATTTCACGACCGACCAATAGGGCTCGATCGGCGAATTGGTGCAGTAGTGCACCGGCTCTTCCTTGCGCAGCCGCTCGAACCACGGCCACAACGTGTCGTTCTGGAACAGCCGCGGCGCGCCGGGATGAAAATCCTTGAGCGGCGTCGCATAGGCTTCCTCGCGCGCCTGGCGCAGCAGCTCGGCCCGGTCGGCACGGATGGCAGTCTGGACGTTCATCTCAGTTAGCTCCAGTGATGTTCTGACTTCCACCTCTCCCGCTTGCGGGGGAGGTCGGATCGCATCGAAGATGCGATCCGGGTGGGGGCTTTCTCCACGCAAAGAGTGTCACTTGCGGCGACACCCCCACCCCAACCCTCCCCCGCAAGCGGGAGAGGGAGCAAACCTTTTACGCGTCAGGCGGCAATGCGCACCGGCAGCGTCTCGTAGCCCTTGATGAAGCTGGAATACACCCGCTGCGGCTCCTCCACCACCTCGATCGTGTCGAAGCGCTTGAGGATCTCCTCCCAGATGATCTTGAGCTGCAGCTCGGCGAGACGCAGCCCGACGCAGCGGTGGATGCCGAAGCCGAACGAGATGTGGGTGCGCGGCCGGGCGCGGTCGATCAGGAACTCGTAAGGCTTTTCGATCGCCTCTTCGTCGCGGTTGCCCGAGACGTACCACATCACGACCTTGTCGCCCTTCTTGATCTGGCGGCCGCGGAACTCGAAGTCGGCAAGCGCGGTGCGCCGCATATGGGCGAGCGGCGTCTGCCAGCGGATCACCTCGGGCACGAAACTGTCGATCAGCGCCGGGTTCTCGCGCAGCTTGCGGTATTGCTCCGGATGCTTGCTCAGCGCGTAGATGCTGCCGGACAGCGTGTTGCGCGTGGTGTCGTTGCCGCCGACGATCAACAGGATCAAATTGCCGAGGAAGTTCTTCGGATCCATGTTCCGTGTGGCGTCGCTGTGCGCCATCATCGAGAGCAGATCGCTCTTCGGCGGCTGGGCAGCGCGTTCCTTCCACAGCCGTGCGAAATAGCTCGCGCATTCCATCAATTCGGCCTGCCGCTCGTCCTCGGTGGCGACGAGGCCGCCGGCGCCGGGCAGGGTGGTCGCGACGTCGGACCAGCGGGTCAGCTTGCGGCGGTCCTCCCACGGGAAGTCGAACAGCACCGCGAGCATCTGCGTGGTCAGCTCGATCGAGACCTTGTCGACCCAGTCGAACGCCTCGCCGCGCGGCAGATTGTCGAGGCACTCGGTCGAGCGCTTGCGGATATTGATCGCGAGCTCGTCGAGGTGCGTCGGCGTGAACATCGGCGCCACGGTCTTGCGCTGCGCCGAATGGCGCGGCTGGTCCATCGCGATGAAGCTTTCGCGGCGCAGGTCGGGCGGCACGTCGCGGATGGTGATGCCGCCGAGCGAAGCGGCGGAGGAGAACACCGAATGGTTGGTCTCGATGTCCATGATGTCGTTGTAGCGGGTGATCGACCAGTACGGGCCGAACATCGAATCCTTGCAGTAGTGCACCGGATCCTCGCGGCGCAGCCGGTCGAAATACGGCCAGAACGTATCGGTCTTGAACAGCTCGGGATGGCCGGGATCGAAGTCCGCCAGCGGAAGCGTGTTGGCGCGTTCGCGTGCGGCATCCAGATTGCTGTCGTCGACCAGATCGATGGTCCCGTGCATGAGCGGCTCCTCAACCGTTTCGCTGCCGGGCGTGACCGGCGCGGCATGTTTTACCGAATTACATTCTCATTCCGCGGTTTGCGCAAGGGCTCTCAACGCGCATTTGGCCGCATTGATGTCAGGCCAAAGCGGCCGAATCCGGGCTTTTCAGGCGATGGACGAGCGGAGGGCGGCCAACGCTGTTTGAAACGGCGTTTGATTTAATCGGGCGGTGCGGGCGCCGTCTGTTGGCTGGCAGGCTTTTCGCAGGGGTAAGTGTCCTGCAGGCCCCACAGCAGCAGGAGCGCGACCACCATCTCGCCTTTGGCGGACCGCTTGTCGGCCGATTTGAGCATGATCTCTTCGGTCTGTTCGCTGGTCAGCGCGAGGTCGCCCGGCATGCAAAACAGCAATTTGCCGCCATGCCGTGTCAGCCAGGCATTGGACGCCATCAGGCCGCCCCGCACGCCGTCCAGGTACATATGATTGAAGATGCGAAAGTTCTCATTCTTCGGATTGCGATAGGAATCCAGCCGTATATCGACGGCAGCAGCTGGCGCCGCCGTAAGGGCCAGGACGCACGCCGACAAGATCCATTTGTTCATCGTGTTTCCTCGCGCTTGTGGAAGCGTCGTTGCAGTTCGGCTTGTCAGTTAAGTCGGCAAATTCCCGCTTTGGGTTCGAAGCTCGAGACGCCAGGGCGGCAATGGGGTGGTGTTTCGGCTCGCGGCGGATTTCCAGCAGTCCCGTTAAGGCAAAGCCAACCGCAACCGGCCAAATCCGGCCGCCACGCTCTCGACCTCGTATGAAACCTGGATCACACTCGGAGCGACAAACCTGTGCTTTTGATGCGCAGAGATTGTCCCGTCCTGGAGCTACCCCGTGAACGACATGAGCTGGACCCCGCTGGGGCCGCCGCAGCCGCCCCCGCAACCGGTTCCGCCGCCGATGCCGGTGGCGTTTTCCGGGAACCGGAAGGAGTTCTTCCGCCTGGTCGCGCGCGGCGCCGGGCTCGAGCTCATCACGCTCGGCTTCTACCGGTTCTGGCTCACCACCGACATCCGCCGTCACCTCTGGTCGAACACCCAGATCGACGGCGACGCGCCGGAATATACCGGCCGCGGCAAGGAGCTGCTGATCGGCTTTCTGGTCGCGCTCGCGATCCTGGTGCCGATCTATCTCGGCTACTTCCTGATCGGCATCGAGGCCGAGCATCTCAAGGCGTTCGCCTCGCTGCCGCTGGTCGCCTTCTTCTATGTGTTCGGCCAGTTCGCGATCTATCGCGCGCGGCGCTACCGGCTGACCCGCACGGTGTGGCGCGGCGTCCGCTTCTGGATGAGCGGCTCGGGCTGGATCTATGCGCTGAAGGCCTCGCTGTGGGGCCTCTTGGTCGTGATCACACTCGGCCTGGCGCTGCCCTGGCGCGAGGCCGCGCTCGAACGCTACAAGATGCGGCATTCCTATTACGGCGATCTTCAAGGCTCGTTCGAGGGCCGCGGCTGGGAGTTCTTCAAGCGCGGCTGGTGGCTGTGGCTCCTGATGCCGTTCGCGCTCTACAGCACGATCTTCGCCCCGTTCGCCTATGCCGCGTTCAAGGCGATCGAGTGGCGCTGGTGGCTGTCGGGCATCCGCTTCGGCGGGGTCCGGCTGGAATCCACCATGCGCCGCAGCGCGCTGATCGGGCTGTACTGGAAGGTGATCGGCTGGGTGGTGCTGCTCGGCATGGTGTTCGTGGCCTATCTCGTGCTCTGCACTTTGCTGGTCGCCAGCATCGACGGCTCCTCGATCGAGAGCTTCTTCAGGACAGAGGCGTTCGCCAAGAGCATCCCCCTGATCGTCCTGCTCGGCATCGGCTATCTCGCCTTTGCGCTGGCGATGAACGTGGTGATGCGGGTCTATCTGATGCGCGATCTCTGGGTCCGGGTGCTGTCCTCGACCATCGTGCACAACATCGAGGCGGCGGCCAACGTCACCGCGCGCGGCGAGCTCGCCAATGCGCTCGGCGAAGGTTTTGCCGACGGCCTCGACGTCGGTGGATTCTAGCGCCATGGAAGCCGATGTCAGCCAGGCCAATTCCGCGGCGCCGCCGGTCCCGAGCGCGGTGTTCTTCGACGGCGCGTCGAGCCGCCGGCGCCTCGTTGCGCTCAAACTGGCCGATGCGCTGGAGATCAGGGAAGACGGCGAGCTGCTCGCGCGCTGGGCGTTTGCCGATATCCGCCGCGCCGACAGCCCGTCCGGCCTGTTGCGGCTGAGTTGCCTGACCGCACCGTCGCTGGCGCGGCTCGAGATCCGCGACACCAAGCTGATCGCCGAACTCGTCGCGCGCTGCGGCGCGCTCGAGGCGGATTTGCCGAACCGCAAGGGCGTTGCCGGCATCGTCGGCTGGTCGCTCGCGGCCGCGGTCTCGATCGTGCTGGTGGTGCTGTTCGGCGTGCCGCTCGCCGCCGAGCGGCTGACGCCGCTGGTGCCTGATTCCTTCGAGCGGCGGCTCGGCGACGTCGCGGAGGCGCAGGTCAAGGTGGTGTTCGACGGCAAGCCGTGCAGCAACGCGGCCGGCCAAGCGGCCTTCGAGAAGCTGGTCGGCAAGCTGCGGAATTCCGCGGGCCTCGACAATTCGGTGCAGTCGGGCGTGCTGGCGACCTCGGTGCCGAACGCCTTCGCGCTGCCGGGCGGCAAGGTCTATCTGTTCGAGGGGCTATTGGAGAAGGCCGAGAATCCCGACGAGATCGCCGGCGTTCTGGCGCATGAGCTCGGCCATCTCCGCCACCGCGACAGCATGCGCGAGCTGATCCACAATGGCGGCACTTCGTTCCTGATCGGGCTGTTGTTCGGCGACATCACCGGCTCCGGCGCGCTGATCTTCGCCTCGCGCTCGCTGGTGACGTCGTCCTATTCGCGCGATGCCGAGACCAATGCCGATACCTTCGCGATCGAGACCATGCACAAGCTCGGCCGTCCGGCAAAGCCGATGGGCGAACTGATGTTCCGCGTTACCGGCAAGGAAGGCGGCAAGGGGCTCTCGCTGGTCTCCAGCCATCCGCTGACCGAGGACCGCCTCGCGCGCATGGACAAGGCCGATGCCGACGGCCCGGCCAAAGGCCAGCCGCTGCTGTCGGCGGCCGAATGGCAGGCGCTGAAGGGCATTTGCGGATCGAGCAAGGGCAAGGTGTGAAGCAGGGGGATTTCGAGACTGGAGCAGTCCCATGCCACGTGACGACAGATACTGGTTTCCCGCCAAGCGCTACGGCTGGGGCTGGGGACCTCCGAACAACTGGCAGGGCTGGGCGGTGATCGCCGGGTTTGCGGCCCTGATCGCCGCAGGCGCCGCGACGATCCTGCCGCACTCGTACCCCGGCTTCATTGCCTGCGTCGCCGTGCTGTGCG
>DASVOL010000979.1:0-2895 GCA_036383375.1 Bradyrhizobium sp.
CGATCGACTATGTGGTGCCGGACTACTACGCGCTGCGGCCGAAGAAATGCATGGGCGGCTGGGGCCGCCAGTTCTTCAACATCTCGCCGGCCGGCAAGGTGCTGCCGTGCCACGCCGCCGAGAGCATCACCGGGCTGGAATTCGAGTCGGTTCGCTCGAACCATTCGATCGCCTGGATCTGGCAGAACTCGGAGGCCTTCAACCGCTATCGCGGCACCGGCTGGATGCCCGAGCCGTGCAAGAGCTGCGAATTCCGCGAGGACGATTTCGGCGGCTGCCGCTGCCAGGCCTTTGCGCTGACCGGCGATGCCGGCAACACCGACCCGGCCTGCGCGCTGTCGCCGCGGCATGAGGAGATCTTCAAGCAGGCCGAGCAGGAATCCGCCGGCACGCAGAACCGTTTCCTCTACCGCAACTTCGCCGGCGGCACGCTGGAGACGGACCGGGAAAAGTCCAATGGCGCCTGATGCCGATGCCGGCAAGGCTGCCAGGCGCGCCGATCCGTTTGCGCCGCTGACATCGGAATGGCTCGATGTCGGCGATGGCCACGAGCTCCATGTCGAAAGCGTCGGGTGCGAGGGCGGCATCGCCGCGGTCTATCTGCATGGCGGCCCGGGCAGCGGCTGCCAGCCCGATCATCGCCGCTTGTTCGATCCCGAGCGCTTTCACGCCGTGCTGTTCGACCAGCGCGGTTGCGGCCGCAGCCGGCCGAAGGGCAGCCGCGACCACAACACGACGCAGCATCTGATCGCCGACCTGGAAAAGATCCGCGAACGCTTCGGCTTCGCGCGCTGGATGGTGGTCGGCGGCTCCTGGGGCGCGACGCTGGCGCTGGCCTATGCGCAGGCCCACCCTGACAGGGTCAGTGGCCTCGTGCTGCGCGCGACGTTTCTCGGCACCGCTGAGGAACTGGAGGACGTTTTTCTGCGCGCCCTGCCGCGCTTCTATCCCGGTCTCGCCGAGGATTTTCTCAACTTCCTGCCCGAGAACGAGCGTGCGGCGCCGCTTGCGGCGTACTACCGCCGCATCCTCGACCCCGATGCCGCCGTGCATGCGCCGGCCGCCCGTGCCTGGCACGACACCGAACGCACGCTGTCGGAGCACACGCCGAAGCAGACGCGGCTCGATCTCAAGACAGCGGGCGCCCTGCCCTCGACGCCGTTCATGGAGGCGCACTACTTCGCCAACGATTGCTTCATGCGGCCGAACCAGCTGATGGATGAGGCCGGCAAGCTCGCCGGCATTCCCGGCATCATCGTACAAGGCCGCTACGACCTCTTGTGCCCGCCCGCGACATCGCACGCGCTCGCCGCGCGCTGGCCGGGCAGCGAGGTCCGCATCATCGATGGCGCCGGCCACATCCTCTACGATCCCGGCATCCGCAACGCCGTGATGAAGGCGATCGCGGATCTGGCGGCGAAGGCGGGTTGAACTTCGGTCTATTGTCGGCTCTCAGAACCCCGTCAAGCGCAAGCAGGCGATAGAGCTCATTCTTGAGATCAGAGTGACGACATCGCTTGGATTGCCTCGCAAGCATTCGAAGTCGATGTTGTCGTGACCCCGATGCCAAGAGCTACGCTTGCAGTGCGCCTATGCAGGCAACTAGGGTTTTGCGTTCGACCAATTCCTTTTATGCACTTCGGCGAGATCGTTAGTCTTGGAAATTACAATTTATGCAATACGTCGCATCTGGTCTCGCCAGACTTGCCACAGAGGTCGTGGGCACCGGGATTCCCACCGTATTTCTTCATGCCAACGTGTGCGACAGGCGGATGTGGCGCACCCAATTGAATGGAATCGGTAGCATCCACAAAGCAATCGCTTATGACCGACGCGGGTTCGGCGAGACTCGCGTCGAGCCGGAGGACTTTTCCGCCCTTGCGGATCTCGTGGCAGTACTGGAGGCTACCACAGACGGAAACCCCGCAGTCCTCGTCGGCTGCTCCCTTGGAGGCCGCATCGCGCTTGATGCCGCCATCCGACACCCGTCGCGCGTTCGCGCCCTTGTTCTGATTGCCCCTAATGTCGTAGGCGCCGCCGATCCGATCTACTCTCCCGAAATCGCGAAACTGATGATGCAATCGAAAGAGGCCGAGGCATCTGGCAAACTCGATCGGTTGAATGCAATGAAGGCGCGTCTCTGGCTTGACGGGCCACTGGCACCCGAAGGTCGCGTAGCAGGTCCCGCTCGCGATCTCCTTCTTGATATGAACGGCATCGCGCTCCGCTCCCCACCGTTTGGAACGGACGTTGACGTTCAACCCTTCTTCCACCGACTCAGCGAGATCGCGGTGCCAACCCTTGTGGTATGGGGGAACCTCGATTTCCCCTACGTTCAAGAACGCTGTCGCCATGTCGCAGCGGTAGTACCCGGCGCGGAGGGCCACGAAATATCGGGCGTGGCTCATCTCCCCAACTTGGAGCAGCCAGCGGAAATAACGGCTCTCATTGCTAAAGTTATAGCCCGATCTACCGGGGCGCGATGAGTAGATGCCCCGCCATTACGGCCAACCGGATAGTCGCGGTTCTGGAGCAGGGTCTGCGGCGCGACCTGAATCTGCTCGCCGGCCAGGCGGCCTGCCATTGCACGATTTCGGAATAATGGAAAAATATCGCTGAGTTGCCCGACGAGTCAAGTTGCCGTGCCGAATAGCGGCAGCCGGCTACTTTGCATGGGGTTGTTTTTGATATTTTGGCGGTGCCCCTCAAACCAGGTTCAGGTCCTTCGGCTTGATGCCGGTGAAGATGCGTTCCAGGCTCGCCTGCTGCAGGCCGTAGACGTGCTGGATCAGGCCGGCGAAGAACGCCTTGTAGTCGGTCAGAACAGGGAAATCGCGGTTCTGGAACAGCGTCGCCTGCGCGACCTGGACCTGCTCGCCGGCCATGCGCCCGCCG
>DASVOL010000980.1:0-1688 GCA_036383375.1 Bradyrhizobium sp.
CTTGCCGGCGAGCGCGTCCTGGATGCGCTGCGCGTCGACGCCCCAGCCCGACTGGACCGCGATGTATTGCGTGCCATCGACCTCATAGGACATCGGCATCGCCATGATGCCGGAGTTGGTCTTCTGCTCCCACAACAGCTCGCCGGTCTTGGCGTTGAAGATGCGGAAGGCGCGGTCGTTGGTGCCGCCGGCGAGCACGAGATCGCCCGCGGTTGCGGTCACCGCACCGAACAGCTGCGACGTCTTGTAGTCGTGCTGCCAGACCTTCTTGCCGGTGGCCGGATCCCACGCCTGCAACTCGCCGAAGTGATCGGCATTGGGTGCGGGTATCAGGCCGATGTCCTCCGGCTTGGTGCCGAGCCAGAGCTGGCCGGGAACCAACGGCTGCTTCTCGCCGGTGAAGCCGCCGCAGAAGTTTTCATTGGCGGGAACGTAGACGAGCTTGGTGTTCGGGCTGTAGGCCGCCGACGGCCAGTCCTTGCCGCCCCACAGCGACGGGCAGAACTCGACCCGCTTGCCGAGCACGGGCTTGTGGTCGGGATCGAGGATCGGCCGGCCGGTCTCCGCCTCGACACCCTTCCAGACATTGGTCTTCACGAACGGCCAGCCGGCGACGTAGTTGATCTTGTCCGGCTTGCGCTCCAACACCCAGAAGATCGCATCGCGGCCGGGATGAACCAGGCTCTTGAACGACTTCCCGTCGCGCTGCATGTCGATCAGCATCGGCGCATCGACCTCGTCCCAGTCCCATGAATCGTTCTGGTGATACTGGAAGTGAGTCTTGATCTTGCCGCTGTCGGGATCGAGCGCGATCACCGAGCTGGTGTAGAGATTGTCGCCGGGATGCATCGAGCCGGGCCATGGCGCGGCGTTGCCGACGCCCCAATAGACCGTCTTGGTGTCCTTGTCGTAGGTGCCGGTCATCCAGGCCGATCCGCCGCCCGACTTCCAGTCGTCGCCGCTCCAGGTCTCGTGACCGGGCTCGCCTTCGCCGGGAATGGTGAAGGTGCGCCACAGCTCCTTGCCGCTGTTGGCGTCGTAGGCGACGACGTAGCCGCGCACGCCGAACTCACCGCCGGAGCCGCCGACGATCACCTTGCCGTCGACCACCAGCGGCATCAGCGTCAGGTACTGTCCCTTCTTGTAGTCCTGGACCTTGGTGTCCCAGACCACCTTGCCGGTCTTGGCATCGAGCGCGACGACGTGATCGTCGGTGGTGGCGAGATAGAGCTTGTCCTCCCAAAGGCCGACGCCGCGGCTGGTCGGATGCAGCTGGAACAGATCGTCGGGAAGCTGCCGCTTGTAGCGCCAGTACTCGTCGCCGGTCTTGGCGTTGAGCGCGATCACCTGCCCCATCGGGGTTGCGACGAACATCACGCCGTTGTTGACGATCGGCGGCGCCTCATGGCCTTCGATCACGCCGGTCGAAAAGGTCCAGGCCGGCTTGAGGTCCTTGACGTTGGATGTGTTGATCTGGGTGAGCGGACTGAAACCCTGTCCGTCATAGGTCCGGCGATAGAGCATCCAGTTGCCGGGTTCGGGATTTTCGAGACGCGCAGAGGTGACGGAACTGTAGTTTTCGATCGGCCCTGCGACGGCGTAGGTCGAAATGAGGCACGTGAATGCGACACAACTCGACAGTAACCACTGCTTGCTTGTCATGAGATGCTACCTCCCTGCTCTGTTTT
>DASVOL010000981.1:0-5479 GCA_036383375.1 Bradyrhizobium sp.
GCGGTGCCGATGGTGCCGCCGGCGCCGGAGCGATTCTCCACCACGACCGACTGGCCCCAGAGCGGCTGCAGATGCGCCGCCAGCAGCCGCCCCATCACGTCGGTGGAGCCGCCGGCCGCCGCCGGCACGATGATCCGGACCGTTTCCGTCGGCCGCCAGTCGCCGGCACCGAGGCTGGCACGCGGCAGGATCGACGCCGCCGACAATGCGGCCGCGCCCGACAATACCGTACGACGGGACAATCTCTTCGCTCTCACGCGCTTACCCCCTGCTCAGGCTTCTTGTTTGGGAGCAAGCGTAGGGGACCGCTTGCCGGTGGGACAAGCGACAAACTGGCGCAGTGCTTCAGACCTTAGTCTTTGAGCATGATCTTCTCGGAAAACCGCTTCGCACTTTTCCGGATCATGCTCTAGTTGAAGCTCAGCAGCTTGAAGAGCGGTGTCAGGTAGGACATTTCCTGGCCCGACGTCGGCGTGCTACGGCTGACGAAGTCAAAGATCTTGCCGTCCTTCAGGCCGTAATTGGCGAGCCGGCGCACCTGGCGGTTCTTGTCGAAATAGACCGCGATGACGCGCTGGTCGACCACGCGCTGGTTCATGAAGGCGACCGGGCGCGAGGTCCGCTGCGAGATGTAATAGAACACCTCGCCGTCGAGCGTTGCGACGGTGGAGGGCGTGCCGAGCACGATCAGCACCTGATCCTGGCTCGCGCCGATCGGAATCTGCTCGAGCGCTCCGTCGGGCAGGATGTAGCCCTTCTGGAATTGCTCGCCGGCGCAGCCGCCGAGCGCGGCGGCGCAGAACAGACCGACGACCGCGATGGCGCGAAAGCGCGTGAGGAACCCGCGCGCGGAAGCCGAGCGAGACTGTCTTGGAAGGGTGTGGTTCATCGGCGGATCTGATCCGTCCTCTTGCATCGGCCGGGGCATTGACGTACCGGGCAGCTCAATGGATTGCAATCATGCCGGCGTCCGACGGGCGCCCCCTCAACAGGCGTCCCTTTGGGACCGGCAGTCGGAACCCGTCATGCTTTGGCCGTTCAATCACTTCAGAAGACCCCGGGTGCCCGCGCGCAGCACCATTGAGACCATCTATGGCATGATCGTGACGCAGGCGCGAGAACCGTTGTTTTACCGTGACTTGGGCGTTCCGGACACGGTTAACGGCCGTTTTGACCTGCTTCTGATGCATCTGTGGCTGGTGCTGCGGCGATTGAAATCCGCAGAAGGTGGCGCCGAGCTGTCCCAGGCCCTGTTCGATCATTTCTGTATCGACATGGACGACAATCTCAGGGAAATGGGCGTCGGCGACCTGACGGTGCCGAAGCGGATGCAGGCATTTGGCGAGGCCTTTTATGGCCGCACAGCGGCCTACGACCTGGCGCTGACCGACAGCGACGAGGCCCTGGCCCAGTCGTTCTGCAAGAACATCCTCAATGGTCGGAACATCGACAAGGCCCGCGAGCTGGCCAGCTATGCCCGCGAGGCGATCGGCGAATTGGCGCGCGCCGACCTCGCGGCGCTGACCAAGGGGGCATGGCGCTTCCCGGCGCCGCAGGCTGCGAGGACCACGGCATGAGCGGCAGCACCACAGGACGGCCCGAGGCCGCGCGGGACCCTTGGCGCGTTCTGGTCAACGTCGCGCAGATCCCGGAGACCGGTCTGCATCGCGAGATCGTGGCGGACGAGGCGACACGCAAGGCAATTGCCGAGGTCGCCGAGTTACGCGACGTCATTTCCGCGCATGCCGAGTTCGATCTGCAGCCCAAGCGCGACGGCAGCTACCACGTCACCGGCAGGGTTCAGGCGAGGGTTGGGCAGACCTGCGTGGTGACGCTCGATCCGATCGAGAACGAGATCATTGAGCCGATCGACGTGGTGTTCGCGCCGCCGGAGCAGATCCCGGAGATGGCCGACCTCGTCGACGACGCCGAGGAAAGCGACGAGGAGACCCCGGACCCGCCGGAGCCGATCGTCGGCGGCTTCATCGACATCGGCCGGCTCGCCACCGATGCGTTGTTTCTCGGCATCGACCCTTATCCTCGCAAGCCGGATGCGGTCTTTGAACAAGAGGTTGAGGCGCCTGATCCGGAAAATCATCCCTTCGCAGCGCTGAAGGCGCTGAAGGACAAGGCCGACGGCAAGAAGCCGAAGGGGAGTTGAGGGAAGCCAGCGCCAACATTTGAGGGGATGGCTTGCCTGCAAGCCTGCGCGAGGGGTATTCGCGGTTACTTCAAGTATGTGCCATAATAGTTTGAAATATCATGTATTTCTGGTATGTCTTGATGTGTTGCGTGACGGTTCGGCACCTCGGTTGTTTGTGGTCAAGAGGTTGTGTCGGACCGCGGACACGCTATTGTCGCGGCCCGGCCGGGACGCGAGTTCGCGTTTCGCCGCGCGCCGTTGACGGCGGTGACTTCAAGCTCGCGGTCTTCGTCTGAAGGGCTGCGGGAGAGCAGGCTTCCGGGACGTTCATGCCTCATAAGGTTCGAATCGCGCTTGACGCCATGGGGGGCGATGTCGGCGCATCGGTGGTCATTCCCGGCGCCGCGATCTCGTTGAGCCGTCATCCCGACAGCGAATTCCTGCTGGTCGGAGACCGCGCCCAGATCGAGCCGGAGCTCGCGAAACATCCTGCGCTGAAGGCGGTATCGAAGGTGATCCATACCGACGTCGCGGTGAAGAATGACGAGAAGCCGAGCCAGGCGCTGCGGCGGACCCGCAGGGCGTCGTCGATGTGGCTGGCGATCGATGCGGTGAAGCACGGCGAGGCCGACGTCGCGGTCTCCGCCGGCAACTCAGGCGCGCTGATGGCGATGGGCAGCATCAATCTGCGGACGCTGCCGGGCGTCGACCGCCCGGCGCTCGCTGCGGCGTGGCCGACGCTGCGCGGCGATTCGGTGGTGCTCGATCTCGGAGCCTCGATCGGCGGCGACGCCCGCCATCTGGCGACGCTCGCGGTGATGGGCAGTGCGATGGCGAGCGTGCTGTTCAATGTCGAACGGCCGACCGTCGGCCTGCTCAACATCGGGTCCGAGGAGATCAAGGGCCACGGGGAGATCCGCGAGGCCGCCGAGATGCTGCGCGCGATGAACGCGCCCCAGTTCAACTATATCGGCTTCGTCGAGGGCGATGCGATCGGCAAGGGGCTCGCCGACGTCATCGTGTCGGAAGGCTTCAGCGGCAATATCGCGCTCAAGGCAGCCGAGGGAACCGCGCGCCAGATGTTTACGCTGTTGCGCGAGGCGATGTCCTCGAGCTGGCTGGCGCGGATCGGTTATCTGTTTGCCCGCGGCGCGTTCCAGAAGCTGCGCGACAAGCTCGATCCCAACAAGTCGAATGGCGGCCTGCTGCTCGGCCTGAACGGCGTGGTGGTCAAGAGCCATGGCGGCACCAACGCGGAAGGCTTTGCCTATGCGGTTGATGTTGGCTATGAGATGGCCCACTACGATCTCCTCACCAAGATCAATCAGATGCTCAACCGCGACGGCGGCGCCCTGGTAAAGGCGCAGACCGCGCAGGAGGCTGTCTCGTGACTGCGATACGTTCGGTAGTGCTCGGCTGCGGCTCATATTTGCCGGAGCGGGTTTTGACCAACGCCGAACTGGCTCAGCGAATCGACACGTCGGATGACTGGATCGTGCAGCGCACCGGCATCAGCGAGCGGCACATCGCGGCCGATGACGAGTTCACCTCGCATCTGGCCATCAATGCCGCGCGCGCGGCGCTCGCCGACGCCAAGATCGACGCCCAGTCGATCGACCTGATCGTGCTGGCGACCTCGACGCCCGACAACACGTTTCCGGCGACCGCGGTCGCGGTCCAGCACGCGCTCGGCATCAACCACGGCGTCGCGTTTGACCTGCAGGCGGTATGCTCCGGCTTCGTCTTTGCGCTGACCACCGCGGACAATTTCCTGCGCGCCGGCGCCCACAAGCGGGCGCTGGTGATCGGCGCCGAAACCTTCTCGCGCATCCTGGACTGGAACGACCGCGGTACCTGCGTGCTGTTCGGCGATGGCGCCGGCGCGGTCGTGCTGGAAGCCCAGCAGCATTCCGGCACCACGGACGATCCCGGCGTGCTGACGACCCATCTGCGCTCGGACGGACGCCACAAATCGAAGCTGTTCGTCGACGGCGGTCCCGGCTCGACCAAGACGGTCGGCCATCTCCGGATGGAAGGCCGCGAGGTCTTCAAGCACGCCGTCGGCATGATCACCGACGTGATCGTCGATGCGTTCAACGCCACCGGCTTCAACGCCGACGACATCAACTGGTTCATTCCGCACCAGGCCAACAAGCGAATCATCGATGCTTCGGCCCACAAGCTTCATATTGCGCCGCAGAAGGTGGTGCTGACCGTCGATCTGCACGGCAACACCTCGGCGGCATCGATCCCGCTGGCGCTTGTTGTCGCCGTCAAGGATGGACGCGTGAAGAAGGGCGATCTGGTGCTGTTGGAAGCCATGGGAGGCGGCTTCACCTGGGGTTCCGCGCTCGTGCGCTGGTAGTATTGCCTGAAAGGACCGATTAAAATTGTACACCTGTTCCATGCGTCTGCATGATGCTGGCTGTTGACCATTGCGAGCTAACCTCATAATTTCAGGCAATAAATTGTTCGCCGAGAGTGCGGGGCAGGCGATGACCGGGACAGGCAAAACAGTCACACGCGTCGATTTGTGCGAGGCGGTCTACCAGAAGGTAGGCCTGTCGCGAACGGAATCGTCGGCATTTGTCGAACTCGTTTTGAAAGAGATCACCGATTGCCTGGAGAAGGGCGAGACGGTGAAGCTGTCGTCGTTCGGCTCCTTTATGGTGCGCAAGAAGGGTCAGCGGATCGGACGTAACCCGAAGACCGGTACTGAAGTGCCGATCTCGCCGCGCCGGGTGATGGTGTTCAAACCGTCTGCGATTCTGAAGCAGCGCATCAACGGCCACGCTGTCGGCAACGGCGAAAGCAAGGCCGATTAAAAAAAGGCCGACTGGCCAGGCCGCGTGATACGGCCGCGTAACACGTCGCGTACCGCATCTTCACCAACGAGATGAGTTGAGAGGAGCTGGCATTTGGACAAGGCGCCGGATGCGTTCCGCACCATCAGCGAAGTCGCTGAAGAGCTCGACATTCCCCAGCATGTGCTGCGATTCTGGGAAACGCGGTTCGCGCAGATCAAGCCGATGAAGCGAAGCGGCGGGCGGCGTTATTATCGCCCCGACGACGTCGACCTGCTCAAGGGCATCCGCCGGCTGCTCTACGGCGAGGGCTACACCATCCGCGGCGTGCAGCGGATCCTCAAAGAGCACGGCATCAAATCGGTGCAGGGGCTTGCCGACCAGACCTCCGCGGTCACGTTCGGCGCCGTCGAGGAGGCGGTCGGTCTCAGCCTGCAGGAGCCCCTGGAGGAGGAGAGCGCGACGCCGACCGTCGATGCCGACCCCGAGGACGACGAGGACTACGAGACCGAAGAGAAAGAGATCGACTACC
>DASVOL010000982.1:0-4636 GCA_036383375.1 Bradyrhizobium sp.
AACGGCAGCGGCAAGACCACCACGCTGAACGTGATCTCGGGCTACTACGCGGCGAAGGCCGGCACCATGACGCTCGGCGACGAGATGTTGCCCGCGGGCCAGCCGGTCGAGCGCGCGGCCAACGGCATCGCGCGCACCTTCCAGACGCCGCGCGTGATCGGCGAAGCCTCGGTGCTGGAGAACGTCATGATCGGCGGCTCGATCGAGGGCAGGGCCAACTTCGTCGAGGCGATGCTCGCACTGCCGCGCAACGCCGCGGACGA
The DNA here is from genome assembly GCA_036383375.1 of Bradyrhizobium sp. Classification (GTDB taxonomy): domain Bacteria; phylum Pseudomonadota; class Alphaproteobacteria; order Rhizobiales; family Xanthobacteraceae; genus Bradyrhizobium. The sequence goes on from DASVOL010000982.1 coordinate 264, forward strand.
GCGCATGCTCGCCGCCAAGGCCCGCGCGCTGCTCGGTGTCGTCGGCCTCGACGCGCTCGCCGATGTCCGCGCCGACCGCCTGCAGCACAGCGAGCTGCGCTTCATCGAGATCGCGCGCGCGCTGATGCTCGACCCGGATTTCCTGCTGCTGGACGAGCCCGCGGCAGGCCTCTCCAATGACGAGATCGAGCGGCTCGCCACCTTGATCAAGGCGATCTGCGGCCGCGGCACCGGTGTGCTGCTGGTCGAGCATCATGCCGATCTGATCTTCGACATCTGCCACCAGGTCACCGTGCTCAATCTCGGCCGCATCCTGGCGGCAGGAACGCCGGCGGAGATCCGCGTCCACAAGGAGGTCGTCAGTGCTTACCTCGGCGGCTGAACCTCTGCTTGACGTGCGCGCGCTGGAGTCCGGCTACGGCAAGATCCGGGTGCTGCACGGCATCAATATGACGATCGCCGCCGGCGAGGTCGTCGCATTGCTCGGTCCGAACGGCGCCGGCAAGACCACGCTGCTGCGCGCGATGTCAGGCCTGCTGCCCGTCAATGCCGGGCAGGTCCGGTTCGGCGGACGCGACATGACCAACGCCACGCCGCGCGATGCCGCGCGTGCCGGGCTGGTGCATGTGATCGAGGGTCACCGCGTGTTCACGCAGATCTCCGTCACCGACAATCTGCTGCTCGCCGGCTACGACCTGCCGCGCGCGGAACGCGCCGTGCGCATCGACGAGGCGCTGTCGTTCTTCCCAGAGATCGCCGAGAAGCGGCATGAGCGTGGCGGCGCACTCTCGGGCGGGCAGCAGCAGATGTTGACGGTGGCGCAGGGCCTGGTCCGCCGTCCGCGGCTGTTGATGCTCGACGAGCCCTCCGCGGGACTATCGCCGGTGCTGGTCGATCGCGTCCTCCACGTCATCGGCCGGCTGCGCGAGCAGGGCACCTCCGTGCTGCTGGTCGAGCAGCTGCTGGAGAAGGCGCTGGCCTGTGCCGATCGGGTCTACGCGCTGGTGCAGGGGACGATTGCGCTGGAGGCCGTGACCGGCGAGAGCGACCTCGCGCACCGGCTCGAGCGCGCCTATTTCGGCCATGAAAGCCACGCGTTGGGGGCCTGAGGCCGCCTTTCCCCGCACGCTCAAAACTCGGGCTTGGCGCGTGGTGCCGTTTCTGGCTTGATTGCCCGGCGGGGCTGGCCTTGTTAAGCTGCGCCGGAATCCGCAAGCGGACAGTGTATCGGGAAGGTGGTGTTCATGCTGTGCCCGGCCTGTCAATCCGAGACCTTGGCAGAGGACGGTGTCTGCCGGTCGTGCGGGCTGAGCTTCTCTTCCGTCTGTCCGAATTGCCAGCACCCAAATCTCGAGACCGCACGTTTTTGCGGCGCGTGCGGCGAACGTCTTGACCAGGCCCAGCCGGTTGGCGAGCGCAAGGTCGTCACCGTGATGTTCGCCGACATCGTCGGCTCAACCGAACTGATCGGCGACAACGACCCCGAGCTTGCATTGGCCCGTCTGCCGCCCGCGCTGGAGCGCATGGGCTATGCGGTCCAGCAGTATCACGGCACGATCATGCGCAACATGGGCGATGGGCTGATGGTGATCTTCGGCATCCCCCACGCCCAGGAGGATCATGCGTTGCGCGCCTGCCAGGCCGCGCTCGCCATGGTCCAGTCGTCGCGCGACAATGGCATCGTGCTGCGGGTCGGGATCCACTCCGGCGAGATCGTCGCCGGTGTCCCGGACAAGTTCACGAAAGAGCAGGGCGTCTACGGTGCTGCCGTGCACCTTGCCAGTCGCCTCGAACACATGGCGCAGCCGGGCGACATCTGCATCACGGAGTCGACGTTCAAGCTCGTGCAGGCGTCCTGCGATGGGCGCGCACTGGGCCACCAGGACGTCAAGGGGTTTCCGCGGCCGGTCGCTGTCTACCGGCTGGTCGGAATGAAGCCGGCGCGCGCGCCCTTCCGCGATGCGGTCGTCGGTGCCTATCGCGGCCGCGACGCCGAGCTAGCCGTCCTGCACGACGCCTTCGCCGGGGCCGAACGGGGGGAGGGCAAGGCGATCGGCATCTCGGCGCCACCCGGCCTTGGCAAGAGCCGCCTGTGCTTCGAATTTGCCCGGACCGTTAAGGAGCGTCTGGTACCGGTGCAGGAGGCGCGGGCATCGCCCTACGATCATTCCGGTCCTTTGCAGCCGTTGCTGGAATTCTTCCGCAACTTCTTCCGGATAGCTTCCACCGACGATGCGGAGACGGCACGTGCCAAGATCGCGGCACGGATCGAGCCCACGGTCCCGCATCTGATTGACGACGTCGCGTTGCTCGCCGATTTCCTCGGCATTCGTGATGCGCACGCGCCGGCGCCAGTGATGGACCCGAAGGTGAGGCACGCACGGCTCGTCAATCTGGTCGCAAGTCTCGTGCGCGACGGCACGCGGACGCCCTCGGTGATCATCATCGAGGACATTCACTGGCTGGACGAGGCGAGCATCGAGTTCGTCTCGGCGTTGGTGAATATCGCGCATATCAGCCGTGCCCTGATCATCCTGACCTATCGGCCGACCTATCAGGCACCCTGGACTGATGGCTCCGGGTTTCAGGAGTTGCGGCTCGATGAACTCCGCGATGAGGACCTGTCCGCCCTGACGTGCGACCTGGTCGGTGATCACCCGTCGACCGCCCCGCTTCGCGATCGCATCGTCGAGCGGAGCGGCGGCAATCCTTTCTTTGCCGAGGAGCTCATCCGCTCGCTGGTCGATAGCGGCGAACTCGATGGCCGGCCGGGCCACTACGAGGCATTCGGGCAATTGCCGACCGAGACCTTGCCGGCGACGGTTCAAACCGTGATCGGGGCGCGCATCGACCGGCTCGCGCCGGCCGATAAGGAAGTCATGCAGGTGGGCGCGACGATCGGCCGCGAGTTTCCGCTGCCGGTGCTCGCCGAGGTCACGCGGGCCCATGCGCCCAATCTCTCCGACATCCTTGGCCGCTTGCTGGAAGTTGAACTGATCGAGAATTTGCCGGGAGAGACCGAGCAGGAACGCTTCGCCTTCCGCCATCCGCTGATCCAGGAGGTTGCCTATGCCATGCTCCTGCGCACCCGCCGCGTCGAGCTGCATGCCGCAGTGGCAAGGGCGCTCGAACGCTTCCACCACAACCAGCTGAGCGAATATGCCGGCCCGATCGCCTATCATTTCGAGGCGGCCAAGGAGTTTGGGCCGGCGGCCGCCTACAGCGCACGCGCGGCGGCCTGGATCGGGACCACCAATTCGCGCCTGGCGATGAAGGCATGGCTGAAGGTCAGGTTGCTGGCACAATCGCTTCCCCGTTCGGCCGAGACCGACCGGCTGCGCATGCACGCGTCGGGGCAGATCGTGAACCACGGCTGGCGCGAGGGAATGAGTGCGGAGGAGGCTGCGCCGTTCCACGCCGAGGCGTTGGACATGGCACGGCAATTGAAGGACTCCGTTTCGGAAGTGCTGATCCTGGCCGGCTATGGCCGCGTCATGGCCTGCACCGGCTCGGCGGACGAATACGTACGGCAAGTGCTGCACGCGATCGAGGTTTGCGAGGACCCGAGCATCGGGACCATCTTGCAGGTGTTTCTGTGTCAGGCCTATGGCTATGCGGGCAAGCTTCGGGAAGCGCTCACGGCAGGCGAGACCGCGCTGAAGCAGGTTGCGAGCATCGAGCGGTCCCACGAGGCCCAGCTCGGCTTCAATGTGGAACGATGGGTTGCGGGCCTGCACGCGCGGCTGCTGGTGCGGACGGGCAGTTTCGATCTGGCGCGGGAGAACATCGCCAAGCTGGTCGCCAGCGAGAGCGGTCACCCCGATCCGGCGGTCCTGTTCATTCCGCATCATGCCGGGGTCGAGATGGCCTGGCTCACGCAGGACGAAAGGCTCGCCGATCTTCACAGCCTGCGTATCGACGAGATCGCCAGGAGAAACAACACCCCCTATGTTGCGGTGTATGCGAGCGTCTGCCGCGGACTGGCGCTGTCGCTGGCTGGCGACCATGTTGCGGCGATCCAAAAGCTTGAATCGGCGATCCGGCTCGCGCGGGAGGCTTTCACCGGCCTCGAATATGAAAGCGACATGCTGGCATTCCTTGCCGAAATTCATCTGAAGAGTAACAGTCTGGCCGCCGCCTTCGGCGTCGCTGAACAGGGGATCGCGCTCGCGAGCGAGCGGCGGGCGCGGCTCGCCGAATGCCGCTCGACGCTGGTGCTGGCGCAAGTGGTGAACGCGGATCGCTTGCGCTATCCGCAGTATCAGCTGAGCGAGCTGCTCGCGCGCGCCCGGCATCTCATCGAGGAGACCGGCGCGCGGCCCTACGAGAGCCTGTTCCCGCTCGCGCAGTCGCCGGCGGCGTCTTGCGGACAA
>DASVOL010000983.1:0-5256 GCA_036383375.1 Bradyrhizobium sp.
GGTCGACAGCCAGATCGTGAAGCTGAAGGCGTCCGGCGCCAACGTGCTGTTCATGCATGCGATCCCCAAGCAGGCAGCGCAGGCAATCAAGAAGATCGGCGAGATCGGCTGGAAGCCCGACATGTTCTTCCTCGCGGCGACCTCGACCTCGGTGTCGTCGGTGCTGAAGCCCGCCGGCTTCGAATATTCCAAGGACATCATCTCGTCCTACTCGCTGAAGGATCCGAACGATCCACAGTGGAAGGCGGATCCGGACGTGATCGCCTGGCAGGACTTCATGAAGAGGTACTTCCCCGAGGGCAATCTGCAGGACCAGCTGATCGTCTACGGCTATGTGGTGGCGGAGGCGACGGTGCAGGTCTTGAGGCAATGCGGCGACGACCTCACCCATGAGAACATCATCAAGCAGGCTGCCAACCTCGACATCGCGCTGCCGATGTTCCTGCCCGGCATCAAGGTGAAGACCTCGCCGACCGACTATTTCCCAGTCGAGGCAATGCGGTTGCAGAAGTTCAACGGCGAGACCTGGCAGCTGTTCGGCGACACGATCGGGAATGATTGAGGAGCGTTGTTACACGCAACTCCACCCACACCAGGATTGTCGTCCCTGCGAAAGCAGGGACCCATAACCACGAGTGTCGGAGTGGCATGACGCTGGGGCCGCAGCCGGCTGCAACAATAGGCTGCGGTAGTTATGGGTCCCGGCTCGCGCTTCGCTTGGCCGGGACGACACGGAGGTGATAACGGCCGGGACGACGGGTTAGACGCCCCGCTCCAACAGCACCCGAAAATCCGCCCGCGCACGCTGCGCCTCGGCACGCGCGGCCTCCGATGCATCACCCATACCGAAGTAGCCGTGAATCAGGCCCTCGCCGGTATGATACGCGACCGGCACACCGGCCGCCTGCAACGCCTTGGCGTAGGCATGGCCCTCGTCGCGCAGCGGGTCAAACCAGGCTGTCGTGACGACGGCCGGCGCGACACCGGCTAGGCTCTTCGCGCGCAGCGGCGAGACGCGCCAGTCAGAACCCTGCGCGGGATCGGCGAGATAATGCCCGGTGAACCATTGCATCGTCGCGCGCGTCAGGAAGTAACCCTCGGCATTCTCGGCGCGCGACGGAAATTTCGCGTTCTCGCCCGCATCGGCGAAGCTGCCGACCACGTCGGTGACGGGATAGACCAAGAGCTGCCCGGCGAGTTTGATGCCGGCGTCGCGGCAAGCGAGCGCCGTGGTGGCAGCGAGATTGCCGCCTGCGGAATCGCCGGCGACACCGACGCGGGAGAGATCGCCGCCGAATTCACTGAGTCGCGCGATCACATCGCGGATCGCCGCGAATGCATCCTCGAACGCGCCGGGAAAGCGCGTCTCCGGCGGGCGGCGGTAATCGACCGAGATCACGACCGCGCCGGTCTCGATCACGAGGTTGCGCGCCTGGCGGTCATGGGTCTCGAGATCGCCGGCAACCCAGCCGCCGCCGTGGAAGAAGATCACGGTCGGCGCTTTGCCGCTGCCGTTGCGATAGAGCCGTGCGCCGATCTTGCCGGCAGCGCCCTGGACTTCGATATCGCGCGCCACGTCGACCGGCGGCGGCGGCACCTCCTTGCGCGCCTCGGCCAGCGCGCGCAGCGAATCGCGACAGCTCTGCGGCGTCATGGTTGCGGGATCGCGCAGCGGCAGCAGCGGGATGATCTTCTCAATGGCGGGATCGAGCGGAAGCGGCATGGGGGTCCTTCAGTGCTTGCAGTTCAGTTCAGGTGCTTGGAAAGCGCGCCGGCCTCGATCGCTGATATCTGCAGCGCGATGAAGCGGCTGTAGATGCGGGCCTGCGAAAACGCGCCGCCGGTGAACCAGAGGCCGGGTTGGCCCGTGCGCGTCCACATGTTGCGCAGCTCCTGCGTCGCATCGTCAAAACCCCAGACGCGGCCGACGCGCGCTGCGACGTCCTCGCCGAACAGTCTGCCGACGAGGTGGTCAGGGCCCTTGTAGCCGGTGGCGAGCACGAACAGCTCGGCTTTGAGCGACGTGCCGTCCTTCAGCACGAAGCCGGACGCGGTGTAATCAGCGATGTCGGCGGCCTGGATCAGGCGGATCTTGCCGTCGGCGATCAGTTCGGAGCAGCCGACGTTGAAGTAATAGCCGCCGCCACGGGAGCGGAATTTCAGCGGCCAGCCGGTGCCGTCCTCGCCGAATTCGAGCCGGAAGCCGGCGCGCTCGAGCCGCGCCAGCAGCGGCGCATCGAGCCGCTTCACCTCGTCGGTGATGATCCGGTGCGCGATCTTCATCACCGGCAGCGGCACGCCGGAATTGAGGATGTCGCGCACCTCGATCGTCGGGCCGTCGCCGAGATAGGTCTTGTCGTAGAGCTGCGCCGGCTCGACATTGACCACCATGGTCGGGCTGCGCTGAACCATGGTGACGTCGGCACCCGCGGCGTGCAGCTCCTGGCAGATATCATGCGCGCTGGTGCCGGTGCCGAACACGACGACCGACCGCCCCGCCCATTCGCGTCCCGCCGCGAACTTGCTGGAGTGCAGCACCTTGCCGCCGAATTGCTCGATGCCGGGGATGACGGGAATGTTCGGCGTGCCGCTAACGCTGGTCGCGAGCACGATGTGCTTCGGGTGCAGCATGCGCGGACCATCGGCTCGCTGCAGCATCACCGTCCAGCGTTGCGCGGCATCGTCATAGCGCGCGCCGTCGAACGAGGTCTCGGTCCAGAAGTCGAGCTCCATGATGTCGACATAGCTTTCCAGCCAGTTCGCGATCTTGTCCTTCGGGATGTAGCCCGGAAAGCTCAGCGGAAACGGCAGGTAACGAAACAGATTGACCGGCGTCTTGTTGTGCAGCTTGAGGCCGCGATAGCGCAGCCGCCAATTGTCGCCGATACGCTGTTCGCGATCGACGATCAGGGCATCGAGCCCGATCCGCTTGCACTCGACGGCGGCCGCGATGCCGGCATGGCCGCCACCGACGATCAGGACATCGGGCTCGCGGTCGGCATAGGCGCGCGAGGCCTGCCGCTGCTCCAGCCAGTCGGGTGCGGCGAAATCGCGTGCGTGGGATTGCTCGACAGCGTGCTGCGTGCGCGCATCGCAGATGCGGTCAAAATCGAGCATCGTGGAGAACGTCCACGCCGCGGAATTTCCGCCGCTGTCACGCAACAGGCGGACAGCACCGGTGCCGGCACCATTCGATGTGTCGAACCTGAAGACCGCCTCGATCACCTCGCGACCGGCCATCACAGCGCGCCGCGGTATCAAGGCACAGTCATCGAGACGGAAGCCGCGCGCGTTCACCGCGGCGGCACGCGCGAGCAGCTCGGCAACGACGCGCCGTTGCCCGCTGAAGGTCGCAAAATGCCAGGAGATGCCGAAGATGTTGCGCCAGTGGCTCTCGGGCGCGAACAGCGCGGCAAGAGCGTCCATGGAGCGGCTGGCGAGCGCCGCATCCAGCGCACCGATCCAGCGCTCGGCTATCAGTTCAGGCGCGTCCTCGGTAGCCGGGTTCAGTTTGTCCAGCATGGTCGTGCTTTCTCGGGAGCAGTTGCCGACTATCTGACAACATGCTCCCGAAAAGCACAACCATCATGCCAACACTCATGCCAAGGCTCATGCCAAGGCTCATGCAACGTGTTGCTGTAGCGAATCCGGCTCGCTCTCGTCGCCGGCAGGCTCGGCCTGCGCTGCGGGCGCGACGGCGAGTTCCTTCGCAAGCGCGGTGGCGCCGACATAGTCGGTCTTGCCGGTGCCGAGCAGCGGCACCTTGTCGACCACGCGGATGTCGGCGGGCACCGCGAGCTCGGACGCGCCGACGCTCTTGGCCTGGCGCTGCATCGCGGCGCGGTCGGCATCCTTCTGCGTGGTGAGCAGCACGATGCGTTCGCCCTTGCGCGCATCGGGGATCGAGACCGCAACCGACATCGCCTGCGGCCACAGCGCGGATGCCATCGTCTCCACCGCTGACAGCGAGACCATCTCGCCCGCGATCTTGGCAAAGCGCTTGGCGCGGCCCTTGATCGCGATGAAGCCCTGCGCGTCGACCGTGACGATGTCGCCGGTGTCGTGCCAGCCCTCGGGCAGCGGCTCGAGCACGCCGGGATTTTCCGCACGAAGGTAACCGAGCATCACGTTCGGTCCCTTCACGGACAGCCGGCCGCCCTCCTCGATGCCGGGGACCGGATCGAGGCGGTATTCCATCAGCGGCGAAATCCGGCCGACGGTGCCCTGGCGGTTCGCCATCGGCGTGTTCATCGCCAGCACCGGCGCGGTCTCGGTGACGCCGTAGCCTTCGAGGATACGGATGCCGTAGCGCTCCATGTAGATCTGCCGCGTGCGCTCCTTCACCGCTTCCGCGCCGGCAATGACGAGCCGCAGCGTTCGGAAATCATAGGCATGCGCCGAGCGGGCGTAGCCGGTGAGGAAGGTGTCGGTGCCGAACAGGATGGTGGCGCCGGTCTGGTAGATCAGCTCGGGCACGATCCGGTAGTGCAGCGGCGACGGGTACATGAAGATCGGAATGCCGCCGAGCAGCGGCATCATCATGCCGCCGGTCAAACCGAACGAGTGGAACACCGGCAGGACGTTGAACACCTTGTCGTTGGCATTGGCATCGACCCGCGCCAGCGCCTGCGCCGCATTGGCGAGGATGTTGCGGTGAGACAGCACGACACCCTTCGGCGTGCCTTCCGAACCCGACGTGAACAGAACGACTGCGGGATCGTTGGCCTTGCGGGCGACGCGCGGCGCGATGCCGGCGCGGAAACCTGCGATCTTGTCGGTGAGGCCGATGTCGGCCCTGATATCCTCGAGATAGACGACGCGCGCCTGGCCAGCCATCGCGACGATCAGCTTGTCGAGCTTGCCCTTCTCGATGAAGGCCTGCGAGGTCAGCACGGTCTTCACCTGCGCCGCCTTCATCGCCGCCAGCACGTTGACTGGACCTGCCGAGAAGTTGAGCATCGCCGGAACGCGGCCGATGGTCTGCAGCGCCATGAACACGACGGCGACGCCGGCCGAGTTCGGCAACAGCACGCCGATGTTCTCGCCGACGGCAGTGCCCTGCTCCAGCTTGCGGCTCAGCACCTGCGCACCGAGGATCAGCTTGCGATAGGTCAGCTTGGTGCCGAGCGCGTCCTCGATGATCGGCTTGCCGGTGTCGCGGTCGCGATAGGCATGGCCGAGGCCCTCGAACAGCGTCTGGTCGAGCATCGCGTTCTGGACCATGGCGTTGATCATGACGTCCTGCAGCGCGGCGCC
>DASVOL010000984.1:0-9557 GCA_036383375.1 Bradyrhizobium sp.
CGGATGGGCGTGCGTGTCACTGTCGTTTCGAGCATTCGAACGAAGCCGCCGATGATCGCCGACGAGCTTCGCAGAGACGCCGATGCCTTCGTTGAACTCGAGAGCCTCAGACCGTCGATCGAGCGGCCGGCGCATCCGATAGCGCCGGAGTGACGTTGCGGACGCCTTCCGAGATCGCCGGCGGAATCGGCTGGATACGCCCATGCGGCTCGGCCGACCGCATCCGTACATCACCGAGTTGCGCTGGCCGCCCGCAGCCATCAGTATGCCCCCAACCAACGCAAACTGCAGAGGGAAAGCCAATGTGGAGGTCGGTCGGCTGCGTCTTGTTGTTGCTGGCGACGACAAGCGCGGCGACAGCTGAACCTTCAAGGTTCACCTGTGATAGCCCACGAGGCAAACGGGTTGAGGTTGCCCCCTCAGGCAAAGGCAATGACGTTCAGTGGATCGATGACGATCTCGATACGGTCCGGCCATCCGTCGTGATCGATGGCGAGACCTTCTCGGTCACCTGGGGGACGTCCGTCGCGACGGAAGGCAAGGCAGCCAAGCTCACCACCTATGTCTTTGCGGCCGCCCACCGCACTGCTGCGTCGATTTTTGCGACCCGCATCGACGAGACCACGGCCGAGATCTTCCGGTTCTATTTTGCCAGCAAATCGCTCTACAAGCTGACGAGCCAGCTGGGCGGCCCCTCGCCCGACGCCAAGCCCGCGCCCTTGGTTGCGACCTACCTCGCGATCTGCCACGAGCAGCAAGGGGCGGCCGGCCGTTAAGACGGACTTAACTGACCTTTGCTGTTCCGGTCGCCGGTGTGGCTGGACGGCACCAGCCCGAGCGGCCACTGAACTTCGGCCAATTCGTTGAATTTTAATAAAAATCCAAATATTTCCGACCGCCGACACCCCCATCCCGCCGCCCCACTTAGACCGGCTGTGTGGCTGAAATGTCATAGGTTACGGAACCGTCCGCTGTTAGCCTTCGTCAGATTCTACGTAATAATTTTTGTGTGTAGGGGCGGGGATTATGAAATCGGCATACACGGTCATCGCGTGCCTCTGCCTGGCGGCAACGCCAGCATGTGCCGAGGTTTTTTCGATTAACGATGCGTTGCGCCAGGCAATGCAGACTAACCCCGGTGTGGGTGAAGCTTCCGCGAACCGGCGGGCGACGGAAAGCGAGCTGAGGCAGACTCAGAGCACGCTGCTGCCGCAGGTCCGCATCGACGCCAGCTACGGGCCGGAAAAATTCGATCAATCGCCGGGCGTCATCACCCCGACGTTGCAGACGCCGACGGTCGGTTCGGGACCGTGGCGCAACGGCAGCCAGGAATCCGTGGTCGTGCGCCAGCTGCTCTGGGATGGCTTCTCGTCGATCTATGACGTCTGGCGCCAGACCGCGCGCGTGAACGCCGCAGCCTCCCGCGTCAAGGAACGAACCGAGCTGCTGGCGCTCGACGCCGCCGAGGGCTACATCGACGTCGTGCGCTACATGCGGCTGGTCAGCCTTGCCCAGCAGAACGTCGCCAATCACGAGAAGATCTTTTCCAACGTGAATTCCCGCTTCTCGGGTGGCCGGGCTGGCGAAGGCGACCTGGAGCAAGCGCGGGAGCGCGTCGAGAGCGCGCGTGCGGCACTCGCCGAGTTCCAGCGCAGCCTCGATGATGCCAGGGCGAAGTACCGCAAGACAGTTGGCCTCGAGCCGATCAATGTTCGCTTCCCCAGCCCCCTCGCAGGTCTGCCGCACAGCCGCGATGAGGCACTGGCGACCACGCTGCGCTTCAATTCGACGATTGCGGCGGCGCAGTCCGACGCCGACGCCGCCAAGCATGCGTTCAAGGCGACCGACGGCTCGTTCGGTCCGAAGTTCTATCTCGAGGGACGGGCAACCCATTACGACAACTCGTTCCCGTACGTGACGGCCCCCGGAAATCCAGCCGTTACCCATGAGGACTACAGCGGCAAGGTGGTGATGTCGTGGGACATCTTCCGCGGCGGTCAGGATGCCTGGAATCGGTCGGAGAAGGCCGAGCGCTATACCGAAGCCACCATGCGCCACGCCCGCTTGCAGCGCGACGCTTATGAGTCGATCGACAAGGCGTGGAATGCCCGTACGATTACGGCCACGCGCATTGCCGCTCTGGCGCGTCAGCTGGAAGCAGACCGGAAGACTATCGCCGCCTTCCAGAAGGAATACGAGCTCGGCCAGCGCTCCCTGATCGATCTGCTGAACGCGCAGAATCAATTCTTCAACGCATCGGTCTCGCTCACCTCCGCCCGCGGCGTGGTCGTTTTCGCTGACTATCAGCTGCTGGCCGCGATGGGGACCTTGATCGAGTATCTGAAGGCTCCGCCGCCGGTCGACGCAGCGCCCACCGACATGCTTTCGATTGGCCTGCCGCGCTACTCGTTCCCCACACTCCGCGTGAACCTGCCGCAAACCGGCCCCGAACCGCTGCATGTCGCCGTCCCGGCTCCCGCCGCGTCGGTCCGCCCCACCAAGGGCTATGCCGCGGCTTCGGCAGCTCAGCCGAAGGACACCGGTTTTGCTGACCGGTTCACCGGTGCGACCACGACTGCATCTGTGCCCGGTTCCGCGGAATGGATGCAGCAGCAAAAGAGCGCTGCGGACGGCCCGAATGTCATCTACGCGGATCCGTCGGTCACGGCGAATGCGAGTTCCTATGCGTCGACAAAGCCCCACTGGCTGCTGTCGGCCTTCCCGAGTGGTTCCGCTCGATAGAGCCGCCAACCACGATCAGGACTTCAGAAAGGGCCCCAAACGGGGCCCTTTCGATTCCCGTATTAATACTTAAAGCAAGTTTCGCTGATTTTGTTCGCCATTTGTTGTAGCCTGCACCAAATCATCGCACGCGATTTCTGCATTTCCATTTTGGTTGTCGAGGTTTCAGTTGTTGTTTCGAACCCCCAGCGCGGCGGCTGACACCGTCCGCCCCCCGTCGGATGACTCAACTTCAAAGCCTGCCGCGACAAGTCGGCCGCGCGCACTCGGTGACGATCCCCTCACCGCAACGTTGACTTATCTCGCGGCTTATCACGGCCGCGCCGTCAGCCGCGAAGCACTGCTCGGCGGACTTCCGATCACGGACGGTCGCCTGTCCGTTTCGCTCTATGACCGTGCCGCCCGACGCGCGGGTCTGGAGACCGAGGCCGTCAAGCGCGACATTTCGGACATTCCCGCGATGGTCTTGCCGGCCGTCCTCATCATGAAGAACGGCTCCGCGCTCATCCTCCTCGGCGTGGACACAGGAAACAAGACCATCAAGTTCGTTGATCCGGCCACGCCGAACGCCCCGCGCGTCGGCGAAGTTGCTTCGATCGCTGCGGACTATACCGGCTACGCATTCCTGGTGAGAAGCGCCGCGCAGGCCGATGCGCGCGCCGTCGCCGCAGGAGACATTCCCAAGAACCACTGGTTCTGGTCGGTGGTGAAGACGCACTGGCGCAGTTACGGCCACATCGCGATCGCCGCCTTCCTGACCAACATCCTCGCGCTGGCGACGCCGCTGTTCACGATGAGCGTCTATGACCGCGTCATCCCCAACGGAGCGATTCCCTCGCTGATCGCGCTCTCGATCGGCATGGGGCTCGGCATCGTGTTCGATTTCGTCTTCCGCATGGTCCGCAGCCGCATGATCGACGTGACCGGCAAGACCATCGACGTCGTGCTCGCCGCCAACATCTTCGAGCATGTGATGTCGGTGAAGTTGGCACAGCGCCCGACCTCAGTCGGCATCATCGCCAATCAGCTGCGGGACTTTGACTCGGTGCGCGAATTCTTCACGTCCGGAAGCGTGGTTTCGGCGACGGACCTGCTGTTTGCCATCCTGTTTGTCGGCGTGCTGTTCATGATCGCAGGACCGCTGGCCTGGATCCCGCTGATCATGCTGCCTCTCGTCATGCTGATCGGCTTCCTGCTGCAGCGCCCGCTCGATCGCGCCATGAAGCGCTTGCAGGCCGAATCCGCGGCCCGGCACGGCGTGTTGGTCGAATCCCTGTCCAGTCTGGAAACTGTGCGCGCGACCGGCGCTGAGGCGCGCATGCAGACCTTGTGGGAACGCTCGGTCGCGGCGACCGCCCGCTCGGGCGAGGACGTTCACTTCTGGTCATCGATGTCGCTGACGAGCGCGAGCACGGCGCAGCAGATCACGAGCCTGCTCCTCGTCGTCGTCGGCATTTTCCTGATCCTCGACGGCAAGCTGAGCGTCGGCGCGCTGGTCGCCGCAAATATGCTCGCCGGCCGCATTCTGGCACCGATCGCCGGCATCGCCTCCGTGATCACCAAGGGAACGCAGACGCTGACGTCCCTCAAGGCAATCGACCGCATCATGTCGATCGAGCGGGAACGATCGCCAACCCGATCCTATGTCGCAAGACGGATCGACGATGGCAAGGTCGCCTTCGAGAACGTCTCGTTCGCCTACCCCAACGCGCCGGGCAACGCGCTCGAAAAGGTCAGCTTCAAGATCGAAGGCGGAGAAAGGGTCGGCATCATCGGCAGGGTGGGATCTGGCAAAACCACGGTCGGGCGGTTGCTGCTCGGGTTCTACGAGCCGAAGGAAGGCCGCATCCTGGTCGATGGCGTCGACTCGCGCCAATACGATCCTTCGGATCTGCGCGCCGGCATCGGCTTTGCGATGCAGGACACCGACCTGTTCTACGGCAAGCTGCGCGACAACATCGCCCTCGGCAAACCAGAGGCCACCGACGAGGAAATCCTGCTTGCCGCGCGGCTCTCCGGCGTCGAGAGCTTCATCGCCGGCCACCCGATGGGATATGACATGCCCATCTCGGAAGGCGGCCGTAGCCTGTCGGGCGGCCAGAAGCAGGCGATCGGGCTCGCGCGCGTCTTGATCCGCAAGCCGCGCGTGCTCTTCCTCGATGAGCCGACCGCGCACTTCGATATCCGCAGCGAGCAGGAGTTCCTCGAGCGGCTCAAGGGATTCCGCGACGAGCGGATGACGATCATCATTTCGACCCATCGTCTGTCACTGCTGAACATGGTCGATCGCCTGCTGCTGTTCGACAACGGCCGCCTGGTTGCCGACGGCCCGCGCGACAAGGTGCTTGCCCTTCTGCAAGGAAAGCCCGCGTCCACGGCTCCGGCGCCCGAGAATACGATCCAGCCGAAATCTGCATAACGAGCGAATATTATGGCGTCTTCCGATTTTGCGTTTGCAAATGATATCCGGTCCGCGGCGCTGCTACGCACGCCCCGCACCTCTCGCATGCTGCTGTGGACGTCCTGCGCGCTGCTCGCGACGTTCGTGACGTGGGCGCATTTTGCCGTGCTCGACGAGGTCAAGCGCGGCAGCGGGCGCGTCGTGCCGTCGCGGCAGATGCAGGTGGTGCAATCGCTCGAAGGTGGAATCGTCGGCGACATCCTGGTGCGGGAAGGCGACATCGTTCAGCAGGGCCAGTCCCTGATGCGCATCGAAGACACGAAGTTCGCCTCCGAGTTCGGCGAAATCCGCGAACGCCGCGCGGCGGCGGCGGCGCGGGTAGCCCGCCTTGAGGCCGAGGCGCGCGGACGAAGTGAGATCACCTTTCCTGACGAGGTCGACAAGGTGGTTCCCGCCGCCGTCGCGACCGAGGCCAGCGTGTTCAAGATGCGGGCCCAGAAGGTCGCGCAAGACATAGACGTCCTCAATCAGCAGGTCACTCGCCTCACCGGCTCCCTGAAGCTGTTGGAACGCGAACAGACCCTGACCCGCAAGCTCTATGAGCAGAAGGTCGTGCCCGAGATCGAGATGCTGCGGCTTGACCGGCAGGCTACCGACATGAAGGGACAGCTGGCCGAGGC
This sequence comes from Bradyrhizobium sp., assembly GCA_036383375.1. GTDB lineage: Bacteria > Pseudomonadota > Alphaproteobacteria > Rhizobiales > Xanthobacteraceae > Bradyrhizobium. The sequence goes on from DASVOL010000984.1 coordinate 5,824, forward strand.
GCAATCCAAGATCGCGAACATCACCACGTCGTTCCGCTCGCAGGCCGACGAGGACCTCGCCAAATCGCGCGGCGACCTCGCCGTGCTCGACGAGAACATCAAGTCCGCCCAGGACCGGGTGCGCCGCACCGACCTGAAGGCGCCGGTCCACGGCATCGTCAACAAACTGAACGTCAGCACCATCGGCGCCGTGGTGGCGCCCGGCGCCAACCTGATGGATATCGTGCCTCTGGACGACACGCTGCTGGTCGAAGGCCGGATTCGTCCCCAGGACATCGCCTTTATCCGTCCCAACCAGGACGCGGTGGTGAAGATCAGCGCCTATGATTCCTCGGTCTATGGATCGCTGAAGGGCAAGGTCGAACGCATCAGCGCCGATACCATCGTCGACGACAAGGCGGAAAGGACCGAACGTCAGGAGACCTTCTATCGGGTCATGGTGCGCACCGATAAGAACCATCTCGGCAGCGAGCAGCATCCGCTGCCGATCATTCCGGGAATGGTGACCACGGTCGAAGTCCTGACCGGCGAGAAGTCCGTGCTGGACTACATCGTCAAGCCCGCTCGCCTGCTGCGTGACGAGGCCCTGCGCGAACGCTGATCGGAACCACGGAGTGCGTGGTTAACCGATCATGACCTGCGGTCGTTCAATTTCGAACGAACCGGCAAACCCTGGATTGACCGCTTTCCCGACAATCCAGGCAGCAGCCCCCTCCACTTAACTCCGCTTAAGCGGCCAAGGCGCCAGTCTGCGTCCCGATAACAGCGGGGACGCAGATCGACGCACAGACGTTGACGGTCCCCGACATTGGGGACGTCATTATGAAGTCGCTGAAGATTGCTTCGTCGGCGGTCGTGGCCGTGGCCGCATTTTCAATAAGCCTTTGCGCAGCGTCATCCGCGTTTGCCGCGGACGAGCCTTCTCTCGGCAATCCCGCCGGCGAGCTCGCGCCGGCCTCGGATGCCGCAGCGAACCGCCCGCCTGCCACCTTCTTCACCATCACCGACGTGCTGGCCAAGCTCGACCGGCAGCGCGGCCGTGGTCCGAACGCCATTCGCACCGCCTCGCTGACGCCACTGAATACGGCGACCGACGCACTTCCCGCCGCGAAGCCGCTTCCGCCCGTTGGCGCCGAGCCGTTCGGCCTGTTCACCTTCCGCGCACCGGAGAACGGCCTGTGGCGCAAATGGCGCGGCCTCGAATCCGATCTTGCGAGGGAGCAGACTGTCCTCGAGCACTGCCGGGAGAACGCCGCCAGCTGCCCGCCCAATGCCGCGCAATTCCTTCGCCTGATCAACGCGGTCAAATCCAAATCCGGACGCGACCGGCTCGATGAGGCCAACCGCGCCGTCAACCAGGCGATCCGCTATGTCAGCGATTTCGCCCAGCACGGCGAGGCAGACCGCTGGACGGCTCCGCTCGCCACCTTCGCGACCGGCAAGGGTGATTGCGAGGACTACGCGATCGCAAAATACATCGCGCTCAGCGAAGCCGGCTTCCCGCGCGAGGAGCTGCGCCTGGTGCTCGGCCGCGATCGCGTCATCCGCCAGGATCATGCTGTGCTGGCGGCGCGGCTGGACGGCCATTGGCTGATCCTGGACAGCCGCCGCTCCGAGCTGATCGACGACGGCGCCCTCGACAACTTCACGCCGATGTTTGCGATCAATGAGCGCGGCGTCCAGCTGTTTGCCGCCCCCTACGCCAAGCGGCTTCCGCTCGACGACGAGTTCGACGCGGCACCGGCGGCGGCCAATACGGCGGATAGCGAATGGACCGGCGTGGAAGACTTCAGCAGCAGTGGCACCCAGATGCCTGGGCTACCTCTGCTGCTGTAACTCGTAATCTGCTCCTCGGCCTAGGCGACGTGGATGGCGCCAGCGACTGTTGCAGCAGGAATACCTGTCGACAAGTGCGCGAGTTGGACCTGATCCGACCCGTTTCCGGCCGCCGAGTACCACAGATTATGATTGGTGGTGTCGTAGTAGAACTTGTCTCCGCTGCTGCTTTCCTGCCACGCCACACCCCCGCTCGTCGGTGCTCCAGCTCCGGAATTGAACTGGGTCGCAGCATTGATCAGCGCCGCGTTGCTGATCGTGAGGTTCTGACTGGCCACGTCGACCACAATCGAGTCGGTGCCCGCCACGCCGAAGTCCATCGTGACCGAAGCTGCGCCGTTGCCCTGCAGGACATAGGTGTCGTTGCCGCCATTGCCGTTCAGGATATCGACGCCGGCGCGGCTGGCAATCAGGATGTCGTTGCCTGCGCCGCCGTTCAGCACATCCGTGCCGCCGGTGCTATTCGTGCCGCCGTCGAGGATGCTTCCGGTGCTCGCCGCAGTGAGCGTATCGGCGAACGACGAGCCGAAGACATTTTCAAATCCGCTGATGGTGTCACCGGCGGCGTAACCTCCACTTGCCGTCGAAGTCGCCAGGTTGACGGTGACACCCGCTGTCGAATTGCTGTAGTCGACCGTGTCGCCTCCGCCAGTTCCCCCGGCAAGTACGTCGGCGTGCGAGCTTGCAACCACGACCTCTGCGGCAGCCGTGCCGGTCAGATTGTAGCCGCCCGCGCCGTTGGCCGTGCCCACCAGCGAGACCGAAAGATCGGTGGCGCTATGGGCCGTGTCGCCATCGCCATCAGTGATGGTCGGGGCAAATGTCAGGGTCGTACTGCCGATCTGCTCAGCTCCGCTGATGCTGGTGACGAGCAGCTTGCTGTCGGCACTCGTAAAGTTGTGGAAGGTCCCGTTATAGAACTGGATCGAGCCGCCGACGTTTTCGATGTCGATCCGCCCGAATGCGGCAAAGTTGCCGATGCTGTCGACGGCGCCATTGGCGGTCCCCCAATGCGCTGCATCCACGACAATGGGCGTACCGTCGGTCTGCTGGATGAGTTCCGAAGCGATAACGGCGCCGGAATCGTCCTTGATGGTGATCAGGAACGCCTCGAGCGATCCGTTGCTTTTGCCGATACCGATGGTAACCGAGCTCTGGTCGCCGACCCGGGCGGAATCTCCAGCGATGTTGTTGAACTGGAAGAAGACCGTCTCGCCCGTGTCGAGGTTTCCGTTGTTCACGCCGAGGCCGCCGCCTCCGCCGTTATTGATAAAGACTTTGTTGCCGACGTCCGGATTTCCACCACCGATCGCGCTGGTGTATCCATCGATCAGAATACTGTTGCCAGCAAGGCTGTCATTGCCGCCGTGAGGCGTGAACACGCCATTGGTAATGGTCGCATAGTCGCTGTTGCCAGGCGGAAGCGTCGTGAAATTGAACGGCGCGAACGTCTGCAGAGCGTTCGATACGAGGTGGAAATCGTACGTGCCATTCGCCGCCATCGAGAGCGTGAAGAACTCATTATTTCCCAACCCGGCCTGCGCATCCGCCTGGTTCGAATAGGCGAACATTTCCGACGTATGGCTGGATGAGTCGTAGTGGACGTATTCGTAGAACGTGTAGGTGTTGGTCGCACTCGTGACTTTGACTGCGAAAACCTCGTCACCTGCTGCATTATGGGTGCCCGTGTCAGTCACGGTGTAGGTCTCGCCGGCGGGCGCGGTCCCCATCGTAATCCCGATCGCCGCGGTCGCGCTGAGTCCGTCTGCACCAAACCAGGGCTGCCACGTGCCATGGGCGTCTGTGTTGTTCACGCTCGGCATGATGGCGTTTTGAATGCCGTTGATTAGCGGCACGTCGTCGATCACGGTGATCGCCAGCGAAGATGCCGCCGAGGC
>DASVOL010000985.1:0-3056 GCA_036383375.1 Bradyrhizobium sp.
TCAGGATTGTCGTGGTCTTGCCGGCGCCGTTCGGGCCGAGCAGCCCGAACACCTCGCCCTTGGCGATGTCGAAGTTGATGGCGTCGACGACAATGGTCTTGCCATAGCGCTTGGTGAGATCGCGCGCCGCGATGACGGCCTCCGGCCGTGTCGCAGCATTGTTGTTCTGCTGCTCGCTCATCGCCGTCCGAACCTCGCAACGGCACCCAGCATCAACAGCAGCGCAACACCGATCACGCCGGCGCCGGCCATGCCCCAAGCGGTGGACGTGCTCACGGTGACGCGGAACTGGCTCGACGCCGTCTCGCCGCGTGCCGTGGCGCGCATCGCGAGCTGATAGTCGCCGGCGAGCGACTTGTCGCTCGGCGTCACCAGCGCCTGCACCTCGGTGTCCTTGCCGGGCACCAGACGCTCGATCTTCGCCGGCTGGAACGTGACCTTCCAGCCGCTCGGCGCGGTTGCGGCGAGCTCGATATTGTCGGCCGGCGCGGTGCCGCTGTTGGTGACCACGACCGGGATCGTGCTCTGCTCGGCGGCGACCGCGCGCGCGCTCAACAGCCCGTCACGACCGGAGAGCTGAAGCTGCGGCTGACCTGCGATGTCGAGCGCAACCTCGGCCTGCGCCGAGGTATCCTCGGCATTGACCGTGACCTTGACCGGGAAATGCCCGGCGTCGATCACGCTCGGCGGCCGCACCTTGAGCTTGATGTCCTTGGACTGTCCGGCATCGATCGGGATCGACGACAGTTCCTGTGTGCCATAGGCCTCGGTGAACGAGGTCTCGAAGTTCTGCGGCGCTGCCGCGGCGAAACTTGCGACCAGGTTGCGGCCGCTGTCGTTCTTGATGGTCAGCGTGTACTCGAAGTTCGATTTCGGACTGCCGCGCAATTCGGGGAGCTTCGAGCTCACCGTCAGCTTTGCCGGCAATTCCTTGGCAAGCGCGACCACGATCGGCAATGTTGCCTCGCTGCCCTGCCCTTCGGCCTTCACCGTCAGCGTCTGCTCGGCGAGCGAGGCATTGGCGGGCACGTCGAGCCGAAGCTGCAGCGGCACGCTGGAATCGGGCGCCGGCATCGCGGCCGCAACCGGCTGGCCGCCGCCGAGCAGCGTCGCGGTCCAGCCGCTCGGCACGCCCTCGACCGAAAGCTTGTAGCGCTGCGGACCGAGATCGTAATTCTGCAGACGCAACGAGATGTTGGAGGTGGTGCCGGGCCTGATGGTGACGGCCGGATAGTCCGTCATCATGTAGAGCCCCTTGATGTCGTGAGGCGGCTCCGCGGCGGAGACGGAGGGAATGGCGAGGGGAATAGCAAGTCCGAAGGCGACGACAAGGCGCGCAACATCGAGCGCTCGCATGGGCAAACACTCCTGCAAGAAGGGCGGGATTGGCTGATTTGACGCTGCGCGCCGATGATCACCGTGGCAGCGACGTGACCGATCATCGAGCCAATCGTGACGAAATCTCGGCGAGGTAATTACAAATGAGTAATGCACGCGGTTTCGCGCGGACGACCTTCGTCTACCGACGTTAGTCTAGGTCGCGATGCGATCGCCTTGATGTGCGGATTGGTCGTTGCGCCTGTGCATGCCGTCGCACCAACGTTCCGGTGGCTCACAGTCCCTTGATGATCCCCGCATCGATCAACAGGCGGTTGAAGCGGCGCGCTTCCGCGCCGTCCTTGCAGGAATAGAACGCGCCGCCACAGCGAAGCATGATCGCCTTCTGCTCCTCGAACGACGGATCGAGCGGAATGCCCGCGGCTTCCTGGATCACCAGTGGCAGATAGGCGGCGTCGATCGTGTCCATCACCGCCGGGCTCTTCACCGGCTCGAAGTTGACGGCGTCGATCGCGTAATAGGTCGCGTAGTAGCGCGGATCGTAGTCCATCAGCTTCTTGCCGATGCCGGCCTCGTCAAGCCCGGGATCGAGCAGCTGGGGCGAGAACTCCGGCTGATGATCGCCGTAGCGCACGATCAGGAACGGCTGCGCCGGAAACTTCTTCTTCAGTGCCGCGACAAAACCGGCATAGTCGTTGGCGCTCATCGCCTGCCGCCGCAGGTATTCGTCGACCGACGGCGTGTTGCCGGGCCGCTTCCAGGCCGGCAGCAGCTCGGGGCGGAATTTCGTCTCCCACGGAAAATGATTGGCGGCGAGATAGACGAAGGTGAACAGCGGCGTGCCTGATGCCTTCTGCTCGGCCATCAGCTTCAGCGCCTTGTCGTAGAAGAAGCTGTCGGGCTCGACGTCCTTCGCATGCAGGTCGTGCGCGTCGTAGAATTGCTGGATGCCGGTCGTGGTCTGGAAGCTGCGCGCGCTCATGAAGGCGCCGAATGCCGGATAGAGCGACAGCGTGTCGTAGCCGCAGCGGCGCAGCGCCAGCGGCAGGCCGCGCTCGACGCGGCCCGATGCGATACGGGTGACGAAATAGGCGAACCGGCCGAACGAGCGCGAGGACAATCCGGCCAGCACGTTGTACTCGGTGAACCAGCTCGGCCCGCCATTGCTCTCGGCGAGGAATTTCCGCTCGACGCCGTCATAGGATTTGAACTGGCTGCCGTAGCCCGGCGGTACCTTGACGCCGGAAGCGGCGCGGATGTCGAAGCTCGATTCATCATGGATCATGATGATGTTCGGGCGCCGGCCGGCCGGGTGGCAGGCGTCGACCAACGGCATCTTGAGCTGGTCGCTCGCGCTCGGATCCGACTCCATGAAGCCATAGGCGACGAAGTCCGACACCGCGGTCACTCCGGAGCGCGCGAATTTCGACAGATAGCCGTCGTCGTAATAGCCGCGCCAGGCTTCATCCGGCCACGCGAAGGCATAGCCCGAGAGCGCCGCCGTAAAGGCAAGGCAGGCGGCCGCAGCCGGCAGGCGGCGGATGCGGAACGGATCGAGCCACCACAGCGCGTACATCAGCGGCAGCGTGACGAGGCCGGCGCCGATGATCGACCAGCGCAGGTTCGGAAAGATCGTGAGCAGGAACGCCGCGGTGTCGCGATCGATCACCATCAGGTCGACGAAGTTCGCGGTCATCTGCACCACGTCGTGCTTGAAC
>DASVOL010000986.1:0-4264 GCA_036383375.1 Bradyrhizobium sp.
GAGTCTGCGGCCCGGCCTGCGCAAGCACAATCTGACGCTCAACGTCGATTGCGAGCCGAACCTGATCATGAATTCCTATCCGGGACCCTATGGCCAGGTGCTGACCAATCTGTTCCTCAACGCGGTCGCGCATGCATTCCCGGACGGCAAGGCCGGCGAGGTCGAGATCCAGGTTCACGCCTCCGGCAACGACTATGTCGAAGTGATCTTCGCCGACAATGGCTGCGGCATGAGTCTCGACGTGCGCCGCCGCGCCTTCGATCCGTTCTTCACGACGCGGCGCGACCAGGGCGGTACCGGGCTCGGCCTGCACATCGTCTACAGCATCGTCACCAACCGTCTCGGCGGCCGGCTCTCGCTCGAGTCCGCGCCCGGCAACGGCACCCGCATTCAGATGATCCTGCCCCGCGTCGCGCCGCTGGAGCAGGCAGCGGAGTAGGCACGAAGCGTGATGGCTGGCCGCGTGTTCGCTCTCGGTCCGTCATCCTGAGGAGCGCGAAGCGCGTCTCGAAGGATCGACGGCCACCAGCGTGGCCGTGCACCCTTCGAGACGCGCGCAAGGGCGCGCTCCTCAGGGTGACGGGTTGGATCATCCATATTCGATCGGCATCGATCGATGCCCGAACGGCATTGGACCATCGGCGACAACGCTCCTACGGCTCGCTCAGCCGACCCGGCGATCAGCGGGCGGTACGGGCAGGGAGGACAACATGATTTCACGGCGCAATCTGGTGGCCGGCATCGGCGCGGGCATGGCGAACGCAGCGGTTGGCCGCGCCATGGCGCAGTCGTTCCCGTTCAAGCCCAATCAGCGCTATCCGGATCCGGCCGTCGAAATCCTCGATCCGGGTTTTGCCAAGTACCGGCTCTACAGCTCAACGCTGGAGCAGGTTGCGACCGGCATGCGCTGGGCGGAAGGGCCGGCTTATTTCCCCGAAGGCGGCTATCTGCTGTTCAGCGACATCCCCAACAACCGCATCATGAAGTACAGCGAGAAGGACGGCAGCCTCAGCGTCTTCCGCAGCCCGGCCAATTTCGCCAACGGCAACACCCGTGACCGCCAGGGGCGGCTCGTCACCTGCGAGCACTCGGTGACGCGGCGGATCACGCGCACCGAGAAGAACGGCAAGATCACCGTGCTGGCCGACAGTTTCGAGGGCAAGCGCCTCAATGCGCCGAACGACATCGTGGTGAAGTCCGACGACACGATCTGGTTCACCGATCCGGTGTTCGGCATCGCCGGCGAATGGGAGGGCTTCACGGCCAAGCGCGAGCAGGACAACACCAACGTGTTCCGGATCGGCACCGACGGAAAGCTGACCGCCGTCATCACCGACCTGGTCAATCCCAACGGGCTTGCGTTCTCGCCGGACGAGAAGAAGCTCTACGTCATCGAGTGGAAGGGCACGCCGAACCGCAGCATCTGGAGCTACGACGTCAATGCCGACGGCACCGTCGGCAACAAGACCAAGTTGATCGACGCCGCCGACCAAGGATCGCTCGACGGCTTCCGCGTCGACCGCGATGGCAATCTGTGGTGCGGCTGGGGCAGCAACGGCGCGCTGCAATCGGAGCCTGTCGAAACGGGCGGCCGCAAGGTCTATCAGCTCAAGGGCAAACCTGAGGACCTCGACGGCGTCATGGTGTTCAGCCCGCAGGGCAAGCGGCTCGGCTTCATCCGCCTGCCGGAGCGCTGCGAGAACCTGACCTTCGGCGGACCCAAGAACAACCGCCTCTACATGGCGTCGTGCCATTCGATCTATGCACTCTATGTCGAGGCGCACGGCGCGACTTGAGGCGGCTGCCGCGCCGCTAACTCGCCGACCCGTCATCCTGAGGAGCGCGCTCTTGCGCGCGTCTCGAAGGATCGACGGCCACCAACGAGGCCGTCCATCCTTCGAGACGCGCGTGCCGCGCTCCTCAGGATGACGGGACTAAGACGACCGTTTCGAACCGCTAATTGATATCCGCGAGCCAGTGCAGCGTGGCGCCGAAGATCAGGCTCGCCTTGCCGACCAGCGCCGTTCCACTCATGGTGCCGCGGGTGTCGGTGAAGGTGCCGGAGACGCCGATGCCGACCGGCGCGGGCCCGCCGAACAACGGGTTGTCGGTCTCGCGCGGGGTGGTGTGGCGTTGCACCAGGACCTCGCCCTTGAACGCGTCACCCTTCACCGTGTAGCTGCCGGTGTAATACAGATAGGCGTCGCCGCCGAGAATTTGCCCGTCGCGGAAGAGAATCACTCCGCTGCCCTTGCCGACGCGTCCGTCCAGCAGGGTGACGTGGATTGAGTACAGCCCGTTCTTCATAACGTCCCATTTACCGGCTGCCGCGCCCGCAGCAATCCGGATTGGTTTTTTATGCCAAAGCGAGCAACCTCGTGCAATGCGGCAGGTTGATTCCGGGGGTGTCCGGAGTGACCGTGAACCCTCGGTTCCTGCCAGTCGGTGTGACGGCGCGATGACAGCGGACCGTGCGCGCGAATCGAACTGGCCCGCGAAATGCATAGCTCTGGTTGCACTGGCCGGTGAGTGCTGGAGCGAACACATGTCAGACTGGACTGAATCGGGCGGCCGTTTGGCGCGCCCTCGCAATGCCAATGGAACTTGGGCCCGTCGCGCGGGCCGTGTGATGGTGTCTCTCGGGCTGATGATGCTGGTGTTGGCCGCGGCCGTGGGAATCGCGCGGGCGCGCGATCCCGATGGCCGCTACGCCAATTCACCGCTCAAGGAATGGTTCGACGGTCTGCGCAGCGGCAAGGGGCCATGCTGCTCGGATGCCGACGGCAGCGCGGTCAGCGACGTCGATTGGGAATCGAAGGACGGGCACTACCGCGTGCGTCTCGACGGAGCCTGGGTCGACGTCCCAGACGAGGCGGTGGTCACCGAGCCCAACCGGGTCGGCCGCGCCATGGTCTGGCCGATCAAGAGCTACATGGGCGTGACGATCCGCTGCTTCATGCCCGGCAGCATGACGTAGCAGAGCGGTCGTCGCTCATACGTATTTCTGGTCGCGCTCGAGCAGTTCGATCGAGATGCCTTGCGGGCCGCGGATGAAGCAGATCCGCACGCCGGGGCGGATCGTGGTCGGCTCCTTGGTGAACTCGACGCCCTTGGCCTTGATCTCGGCCGCGACCGCGTCGATGTCCTTCACGGTCAGGCCGAAATGGTCGAGCCCCTGATACGGCGTCACCGGCGGGGCGTTGACGCCGTCGCCTTGCGTCACCTCCGCGATGAACACCTTGGCACCGCCGAGTTGGACGTCGATGCGGCCGAGGCCGCGGATGATCTCGCCGCCGAGAATGTCGTGCAGCCAGGTCGCGGTGGCTTCCGGATCGGGACTGCGCAGGTGGACGTGGTCCCAGGTGACGACGGGCATTGCGATCTCCTTGTTTTTCTCGCGCGCGCTTGGGTGCGCGGCACTCGCTCTCGGGCAGCGCAAATCTAGCGAGCGGTCCGTTGGGATACCATCCTTCCGTGATGCCAGCCGCAAGATTGTCGTCCTGCAGTGAAACCATTGCGGCCGTCGGTGATTGTTCTCGCGTGGCCGCTCGACCTGCGGCCGCCCCGGATGCCGCGCGCTGCGATGCCTGCGGCTTCCCTGCTGGGTGGCGGCTTGATCGGGCGTCGAGGGTGAGGGCATGACGATGCGGATCGGCTTGGCGTCGTTTCCAAAGTTTGCCGGCGGACGTTTCGGTGAGGGCGGCCTTTACGCCAGTATGCTGCTGTCGGTGATCGCGGTCGCCGGGATTACGGCGTGGCTCATGCTCCCCGAGCCGAGCGATGCCGGAGACCAGGATGTCTGGCCGCTGCCTTCCGCCGTCATCCGCACCGTGCAGGATGCATCGACCGGGGCGCAGCCTGCAAATCAAGCCGCAAAGGATGCGCCGGCCACACCGGCGGATGAGCCGGCCACGGTCGGCGTGGCGACCGCCGCGCCGCCAGCCGGGGAGGCGAGAGCGTCCGAGCCGGGCACCGAGAGATCGCCGTTGGACCGGCTGCGGATCGCCTCGCAATCCTGGCGACGCGGCGGGCTGGGTTCGAAGATGCTGGTCACCCTGACGCTGCGCAACGCCAATGATTTCGCGGTGAAGGATATCGAGATCGCCTGCGCCTTCATCCGCAGCGACGGCAGCCCCGTGACCGAACGCAAGCGGCTGATCCCGGACACCATCGCCATGAAGAGTCGCAAGACCTATCCGCAGATGCTGATCGGGTTCGTAAACGTTAACGCAAACAAGGCGAAATGCACGGTCGTGACCGCCAG
>DASVOL010000987.1:0-3267 GCA_036383375.1 Bradyrhizobium sp.
CATCGAGGGCGACGTCGCCACGATCGGGATCACCGATTACGCGCAGTCGCAGCTCGGCGACGTCGTGTTCGTCGAACTGCCCAAGGTCGGCCGCAGCCTGAAGAAGGCCGAGGCCGCCGCCGTCGTCGAATCCGTCAAGGCCGCCTCCGACGTCTACGCGCCGATCACCGGCGATGTGATCGAGGTCAACGAGGCGCTCGCCGCCGAGCCCGCGCTGGTCAATTCGGATGCCGGCGGCAAGGCGTGGTTCTTCAAGCTGAAGATTGCCGACAAGGGCGAACTCGGCGGCCTGATGGATGAGGCCGCCTACGCCGCACATACCGCCTGAGGATCAAGCCGAGGACCAAGTCATGAACGCGCCCTTCAAGCCGATCAACGAAGCCGCCACCGATTTCGTCCGCCGCCACATCGGACCGTCGCCGCGCGACGTCAACGCGATGCTGGAGGCGGTCGGCGCCGCGAGCCTGCAGGCGCTGATGAATGAGACGCTGCCGGCGTCGATCCTCCAGAAGGCGCCGCTCGATCTCGGCCGGGCGCTAAGCGAGACCGAGGCGCTCGCGCATATGAGCGAGCTCGCCGCGCAGAACCAGGTTTTCACCTCGCTGATCGGCCAGGGCTATTCCGGCACCATCCTGCCCGCGGTGATCCAGCGCAACATCCTGGAGAACCCGGCCTGGTACACCGCCTATACGCCGTACCAGCCGGAGATCAGCCAGGGTCGGCTCGAAGCCCTGTTCAACTTCCAGACCATGATTTGCGATCTCACCGGCCTCGACGTCGCCAACGCCTCGCTGCTCGACGAGGCGACCGCGGCCGCCGAAGCGATGGCGCTCGCCGAGCGCCACTCGCAGGTGAAGGCGAAGGTGTTCTTCGTCGACAAGGAGGTGCATCCGCAAACGCTGGCGGTGATGCGCACGCGCGCCGCGCCGCTGGGCTGGGCCCTCGTGGTCGGCGATCCCCTGACCGAGCTCGACAAGGCCGACGTGCTCGGCGCGCTCTTGCAATATCCGGGCACGACGGGCGCAGTGCGCGACCTCCGGCCGGCAATCGCATCGCTGCGCGCCAAGGGTGCACTTGCGATCGTCGCTGCGGACCTGCTGTCGCTGGCCCTGCTGACCTCGCCCGGCGAGCTCGGCGCCGACATCGCAATCGGCTCGGCGCAGCGGTTCGGCGTGCCGATGGGTTATGGCGGACCGCACGCCGCCTACATGGCGGTGCGCGACACGCTGAAGCGCTCGCTGCCCGGCCGCATCGTCGGCCTCTCGGTGGATTCGCGCGGTGCACCGGCCTATCGCCTCGCGCTGCAGACCCGCGAGCAGCATATCCGCCGCGAGAAGGCGACCTCCAACATCTGCACCGCGCAGGTGCTGCTCGCCGTGATCGCCTCGATGTACGCGGTCTATCACGGCCCCGAAGGCCTGGCCCACATCGCACGCGGCGTGCATCGCCGCGCCACCGTGCTCGCCGCCGGCCTGCGCAAGCTCGGCTTTGCGCCTGTGAGCGAGGCGTTCTTCGACACCGTGACCGTCGAGGCAGGCGCGAAGCAGATCGAGATCGTCTCCCGCGCGCAGGCGGAGCGGATCAATCTGCGCATCGGTGCGACCACGCTCGGTATCGCGCTCGACGAGACCACGACGCCGGAGACCGTCGAGGCGGTGTGGCGCGTGTTCGGCGGCAAGCTCAGCTTTGCCGAGATCGAGGCGGCCGCGCGCGAGGCGCTGCCGAAGGAGCTGCGCCGCGCCAGCGCGTTCCTCACCCACCCGGTGTTCAACACCCACCGCTCGGAGACCGAGCTGCTGCGCTACATGCGCAAGCTCAGCGATCGCGACCTCGCACTCGACCGCGCGATGATCCCGCTCGGCTCCTGCACGATGAAGCTCAACGCCACCACCGAGATGATCCCGCTGACCTGGCCGGCGTTCGGCAATCTGCATCCGTTCGCGCCGGCAGATCAGGCCAAGGGCTATCACGTGCTGTTCAAGCGGCTGGAGCAGTGGCTGTGCGACATCACCGGCTATGACGCGATCTCGCTGCAGCCGAACTCCGGCGCACAGGGCGAATATGCCGGGCTGCTGGCGATCCGGGGTTATCATCTCGCGCGCGGCGAGCCGCACCGCAAGGTCTGCCTGATCCCCTCCTCCGCGCACGGCACCAACCCGGCCTCGGCCGCGATGGTCGGCATGGACGTCGTGGTTGTCGCCTGCGATGCGCGCGGCGACGTCGACGTCAACGATCTCCGCGCCAAGGCGGAGAAGCATTCGGCCAACCTCGCCGCCGTGATGATCACCTATCCGTCGACCCACGGCGTGTTCGAGGAGCATATCAGCGAGATCTGCGACATCGTGCATGCGCATGGCGGACAGGTCTATCTCGACGGCGCCAACATGAATGCGCAGGTCGGGCTGTCGCGGCCCGGCGATTACGGCGCCGATGTCAGCCATCTCAATCTGCACAAGACCTTCTGCATCCCGCATGGCGGCGGCGGCCCCGGCATGGGCCCGATCGGCGTGAAGGCGCATCTTGCGCCCTATCTGCCGGGCCATCCCGCAACCGACGGCGCGACCGCGCACGCCATCGGCCCGGTGTCGGCCGCGCCGTTCGGCTCGGCGTCGATCCTGACCATCTCCTACATCTACATCCTGATGATGGGCGGCGAAGGCCTCACGCGCGCCACCGAGGTCGCGATCCTGAACGCGAACTACATCGCAGCACGATTGCAGCCGCACTTCCCGGTGCTGTACCGCAACGCGAAGCGCCGCGTCGCGCATGAGTGCATCGTCGATCCGCGGCCGCTGAAGGCGACCAGCGGCGTCACCGTCGACGACATCGCCAAGCGACTGATCGATTACGGTTTCCACGCCCCGACCATGAGTTTCCCCGTCGCGGGCACACTGATGATCGAGCCGACCGAATCGGAATCCAGGATCGAGATCGACCGCTTCTGCGACGCCATGATCGCGATCCGCAGCGAGATCACCGAGGTCGAGATCGGCCGCTGGAAAGTCGAAGCCTCGCCGTTGCGCCACGCCCCGCACACCGTGCATGACATCGCCGACGATGAATGGGCGCGCGCCTATAGCCGCGCTGAAGGTTGCTTCCCGGACGGCACCTCGCGCACCGACAAATACTGGAGTCCGGTCGGACGCGTCGACAACGTCTATGGCGACCGCAATCTGGTGTGCTCGTGCCCGCCGGTCGAAGATTACGCGCAAGCGGCGGAGTGAGTCTCGCGTGTCCCGGACGCGGTGCAGCGCTTCTTCAGCGGTG
>DASVOL010000988.1:0-1589 GCA_036383375.1 Bradyrhizobium sp.
ATATGCGAGCTGTGACGGCGGTTCGACACGGAGGACGCGGCCCTTGTCGCGATAACGCTTCGCGCCGATCTCCGCCTCGATCTCGATCGGTGCGCCGACCTGCCAATCGGTGTTGAAATGCGCGTTGCGCCATGTCTCGCCCGCTCTGGGATCGATGATCGCGTCCCAGACATGCCTTGGCTCCGCGGCAATGCAGATCGACTCGGTAACGATCTGCAAGACCGAGGTTTCGTTCGTCATCAAATGCTCACTTGTCACTGACGACTTTCCATTTTCCGTCCACGCCACGCCGCAGCAATGGATCGCCGATGCGGATGTGCTGCGCGAGAAAGTCGATGAAGGCGCGGACCCGCGCCGGCAGCGGACCGGCGTGGCCGACATAGACCGCGTGGATGTCCTCGCGATCGCCGGGATTGAGGTTCTGCAGCACCGGCACCAGACGTCCGGCCTCGATGTCGGGACCGATGTGAAACAGCGCCAGCCGCCCCAGCCCGATGCCGCCGAGCGTGAGCTGGCGCGCGGCCTCGCCGTCGCTGACGCGGGCGACCGGCGGCGGTAAAGCTTCCTCGATCCTTTCGGCGCGGCGGAACGGCCAGTCGCGGATGCTGCGCGGAAATGTCCAGCCGATGCCGCGATGGGCGGCAAGGTCCGCCGGGGTCTTCGGCGTGCCGAAGCGCGCGAGATAGGACGGTGCCGCGACCACCACGATGCGGCTGGTGCCGAGCTTGCGCGCGATCAGCCGCGAGGCGCCGAGCGGGCCGACCCGGATTGCGACGTCGGCGCGCGCCTGCATCAGATCGACCAGCGTATCGGTCAGCACGATGTCGAGCGTGATGTCGGGATGCTCGCGCATGAAACGCGGCAGCAGCGGCATCACATGCAGCATGCCGAACGGAATGTTGCTGTTCACGGTGAGATGGCCGCGCGGCACGCAGGAGGCGGCCTCGCGTTCGGCCTCGTCGATATC
Source organism: Bradyrhizobium sp. (assembly GCA_036383375.1). Classification (GTDB taxonomy): domain Bacteria; phylum Pseudomonadota; class Alphaproteobacteria; order Rhizobiales; family Xanthobacteraceae; genus Bradyrhizobium. The sequence continues at coordinate 968 of DASVOL010000988.1, forward strand.
GGCGAGGATGCGCTGGGCGCGCTGATAGAAGGCCTGGCCTTCCTCGGTCAGTTGCAGCTTGCGGGTGGTGCGGTTGACCAGCCGGGTGCCGAGCCGGGTCTCGAGCCGGGAGACCAGCTTGCTGACGCCCGACGGCGTCTGGCGCAGGCTGTTCGCCGCCGCCGTGAAGCCGCCGAGGTCGACGACGCGGACGAACACGTCCATCTCGCCGGAGCGGTTGGTGTCTGTTCGGGACATCTTGAATTCACGTCACAAATGATTGGATTGCGGCCATTCTAATCCTTCCGCGCCCGGACCGCTATCTCGCATTGCGGAATCCTTCCCTCCGGAGCGACACATGCCTCTCGCAGTCCTTGCCTTGACCGCCGGTGCCTTTGGCATCGGCACCACCGAATTCCTCATCATGGGGCTGTTGCTGCAGGTCGCCGCCGACATGCACGTATCGGTCTCCGCGGCGGGACTGCTGATCTCCGGCTACGCGCTCGGCGTGTTCGTCGGCGCGCCGATCCTGACGCTGGCCACGCGGCGGATGCCGCGCAAGGCGGTGCTGCTGGCGCTGATGGCGATCTTCACGCTCGGCAACGCGGCCTGCGCGTTGGCGCCGAACTACGAGCTGCTGATG
>DASVOL010000989.1:0-18006 GCA_036383375.1 Bradyrhizobium sp.
AGGTGAGCGAGGTCGCGACGAACCAGCGGCCGTTCCGGAACAGCCGCCGCAGCGAGCCCCGGAAGATCCTGGTCTGCGGCCAGGCCAGTTCGCTTGTGTGCGCGAGCAACAGGCTGCCGGCGAGCGCCGCCGAGATCGCGATGCAGGCCATCGCCACCGCAGCGCCGGTCAGTTTGAGCGCGATCATCAGCCCGGCCGAGACGACGAGCGCCACGCAATAGGTCAGCGACGACGCCACCGCGCGCGGCAGCCGCCCATCGAGATAGCAGATGCGGCGGAACATGCTTTGCAGCCGAACCGCCGGGATCGCGAGCCCGGTTGCGATCACGAGCCCGCCCGCGACGCCGCCGACCGCACCGATTACGAGGCCAGCAATCACCAGCGAGAGGCCAAGCGCCGCCGAGACCAGCAGCGACGACAGATAGAGGCCGAGCCGCAACTGCGGCCACAGCGATTTCGGGATGCGATGCGCGGTCGCCGGCAGGCCGTCATCGAACAGGCCACGCAGAAACACCGCCTCGATCAGGATCGAGAACGACCAGGCGATGCTGAATTGGCCGAACGAATTGATATCGAGGACATTTGCCAGCACGACCGTCAGCACGAAAGCCGAGCCGCTGAGCGCCGCCTGATCGATCAAGCCGAGCGCGACATTGCCTCCGGCGAGCCGCAGCCGGCCGAGCGCTCCACGCGCGGCACCGGCGACCCGGGTCTGGGCCGCCATTCGATCCAGCCTTTCGGTCAACGCACTCACGCCGCACTCACACGCAGTCTGGTAAACGCCCGCCGCGGCGCCGTTTGCAGCCTGGCCTCCGGGCCGAAATAGCACCAGAACACCAGCACGCAGCCGAAATAATTATGCAGCAGCTGGCTGGAATCGTTGGCTGACGCGATCACGACGAACAGCAGCATCGCGAACGGCGCCAGCCAGTACATCCCCCGCCGCTCGAAACTGAAGACGATGGTATTCCAGAGCGCCCGCGCCAGCAGCAGCATGTAGAAGGCGCCGCCGAGCAGGCCGAACTGAAGGAAGGCATCGAGATAGGAATTCTCGAACGAGCCGAACTCGGTGTTCCATGGCGCCATGCTGGTCAGCTCGTTCACGGGCGAGTTCGGCAATTCGTTGAAGAACCCGGAGAAGCCGTAGCCGAGCCAGGGATGTTGCCAGAAGAAGTGTGGCCAGACCGCCCAGAGGAACGAGCGGCCGGTCAGGTTTCCACTGCGGCCGACCAGGCCATACAACTCGTCGCTCGGCACGGCGAACATGACAAGCGCAACAAAGGCGAGGCCGAGCCAGTAGATCGAGGCAGCTCCCCTGTGCCCGAGCACCACCAGCAGCAGCCCGAAAGTCACGGCGAGCGCCGTCAGCATGCTGATCAGCGGTCCTGCGGCGCCGGCCGCGGCGAGCGCAAAAAGATGACACCCCATCAGCAACAGCGACCAGCCGAATTGCCGCCGCGGCCCCGCCAGCATGCGCACGAAACAGATCAGCACCATGAGACCGAAGAAGGCGCCCGCGAGATTCTTGTGGCCGAACACGCCGGCATAGGCCTGGGTCCCGAGCACAGTCGGCCGATGCAGCGGGTCGTAGGCCCATTGCGAGCCGATCACCGGAAACAGCAGGACGTGAACGATCAGCACCACGATCCCGATCCGGAACAGGGTGTCGACGAGCCGATCGACGGGGCAGCTGACCACGACCCAGGCCGAGAACAGCGTGGTCAGGAGATACATCGCGAACTTGATCGACGCGCCCGCGGGGTCGGCGCTCAGCGCCAGCGACAGCAGCGCGAAGGCAACGAATGTCAGATAGAGATGCGATTGCAGCATCAAGAGGCCGAAACGCTTCCGATCGACCGCAATGTGCAGCATCAGCAGGACATAAAGCAGCAACCACGCGCCGCGGAACAGCGTGGACTCCCCGGCCCGCTCCGCGAACGAGACGCCCTCGACGAAATTGAACAGGAAATAGATGCAGCCGAGCACCATCACCAGATAGGCGTGTAGAAAGACCTCGGTTCGAAACCACCATCTGCCGATCATTGCGCGGCTTCCTGCCGGGCCGGCGGCCTCAAGAGATGATCGACCGCGGCGGTGAAGCGCGCCGCAGCGTCCGCAAGCGCATCCTTTCGCACGCTCTGCCGGGCCTGCCGCGACATCGCCTCCCAGCGCGCGGGATGTTCGAGCAAACCGTGCGCCGCGTCGACCCAGGCCTGCTCATCGAGCGCGCAAACACGGCCATTGACCTGATCGCGCACCAACTCGCCGCCCGCCCCGACATGGGGCGACACCAGGCAGGGAACCCCGCACTGCAAGGCCTCGTTGCACACCAGACCCCATGGTTCCAGCAACGAGGGCAGCAGCAGCAACCGTGATTGCAGATAGACCTCCGATATCGCCTGCCACGGCAGATAGCTGTCGTGGCTGACGTCGATGCCGGCGCTACCGAGCCGGGTCAGCATACGCCGCTCGGCAGCGCCGGACCCGACCACGCGAACCTTTAGGCCGGGCAAGACCCGGCCGAGCGCAATGGCGATGGTCTCGAAGAAGATCGCGTTCTTGGCGTCGTCGTTGATGCGGGCGCACCACAGCAGGTGAAATGGCCGGTCGTGGAAGTCAGGGATGGTGTCCGGCGGATCCCATGCCGGCACCAGCGGCACCACGAACAGATCGTCGTCGCCGACACCCTCGCCGCGGAAATACGCCCTGCCCTTGTCGCTGCAGCACACGACCGCCCCGCACTGGCGCAGCAACCAGGGCCGCGCCAGGCGATGATAGGCCGTGTTGGGCATCGTCTCGCGCCAGCCGTCGATCGTCAGCGCAAGCACCCTGCCGTTGGCGCGCGCCCATGCCGCGCCGGCCAGCATCGAGGGATAGAGGCCGTTGACGAACAGCAGGTCGGGCGCGAGCGCGTTCAAGGCGCGCCCGATCCCGATATTGAGATGGGTGTGGCGCGACCGCGACAGCGGGATCGAGACACCGGGCACCGTGCGCGTCGCATAACGCGGCGTGAACGATCCCGCCCAGGAGCGATCGGCCTCCTGCGCGGTACATGACAGCACGGCGAGGTCCAGCCCCCGGTCAACCAGCTCGTTATAGAGCCGGGTGGTGTAGGGTGTGATCATGTTGTTGAAGACGACCACGCGCGACGCCATGGCTCAGCGGTCCCGCCGCGGCGGCTCGGCGTGCCGGCAGAGCGCCCCGCAATGATAGGTCGCAAGCCGGGTCGCAAGCTCGGGGCTGACCGACAACAGCGACTTCCGCACAAGGCTCTTGGCAAGCCCCTTCATCTGCGACGAATGAAAGGCGTGCACCGGCAGGCTGTGATCATAGATGCCGAAGCCGGCAACATCGAGCCCTGCGGTCTCCAGCACCAGGCGGAACGTGTCCGGCGTGTAGAAGTTGATATGGCCGATGTCGAGCGTCGATTGCAGCGCGCGGCGATTGGTCCGGGCATGCAGCTCGCACGGCACTTCGAGATAGATGAAATTCCGCGCCACCCGCACCAGCTCGCGCAGGAACGCGCGCGGCTCGGGCACGTGCTCGAGCACATGGCTGGCATAGACGAGGTCGAACGATCCGTCGGCGAACGGGATCGTTGCACCGTCATAGCTCGACCAGCGGAACGGCGCTGACGCGGCGCCGTCGGTCTCCAGGTTGGTTGCGGGATCGATCACGTCGATGCCGGTGAAGTCGCGGCCGATCCCGATCGCGGACAGCCGTGCCAGCACGGCGCCGGTGCCGCAACCGACCTCGAGCACATTGCCGACATCGGCGGCGGACCTACCGAGCAAGCCGGCAATATGATCGGCCTTGTCGACCGCGCAGACACGGCGCCAGTCGCGCTCCCGCGCCGAATAGACGCCCTCATAATGCGCGTTGTGCTGTCCGATGCTGAATTCCATCGTCATGGTCTAGCCATCGCTCCGGGCGGCATGCGGGCAAGCCAGTCGGTGGCGCGCCGCGGCATCCCGCCTCGCATCTCACTCGGTGTAGCCATATCGGCCATAGTGCGAGTTGTAATAGTAGTTCTTGCCGCCATAGCCGCTATAGCGGCTCATCGCGGCGATATCGGCCTTGTTGAGCACGACGCCGAGCAGGTTCTCGTTGACTGCGCGCGCGCTGCGCAGCGCCCGCTCGACCACCTGCACCTGGGTCTTGCCCCATTCGACGATGAAGACGAAGGAATCGACGAAGTGCGCGGTGATCCGGACATCGACCACCGGCGTGAGCGGCGGGAAGTCGACGATCACGTAATCATAATGGCCGCGGACGGCGTCGATGAAATCCTTCATCTGGTCGGAGGCCAGCACCTCGTGCGAATGCGCGATGCGCGACCGTGTGGCGCCCGGCAGGAAGACAAGGCCGGTCTCGGGATCGCGCCAGAGCGTGTCCTGCAGTGTCGCGTTGTTCGACAAGACGTCCAGAATGCCGCGCTCGGCGTTGGCAGCGATCTTGCGGCTGAGCGAGGGGTTGCGCAGGTCGCAATCGACCAGCAGCACGCGCGCCCCGCTCTGCGCGACCAATTGCGCGAACACGAAGGCCAGCGTCGACTTGCCCTCGTTGGGCAGCGCCGAGGTCAGGCCAAGGATCTTCGACGGCTTGGTGACAGTGAGGTCCGCGTTGACCTTGATCGAGCGGATCGCTTCCGAGAACCGCGAGAACGGCGAATCGATCGCGGCCCACAGCACCGGCTCATCGCCGCGCTGGATCATGCGCGCGCCGACCGGCAGGTTCGGACGACCGGCCACCGGCGCCTTGAGCTGGCTTGGCGAGAGGCGGGGAACGATCGCGACGCAATCGGCGTCGAGGATGGTCTCGACCATTTCAGCGGTGCGGAACACCCGGTCATAGAGGTCGCGCAACACGCCGAGCGCGAGCCCGGCAATCAGGCCGCCGAGCGCCGAGAGCGCGAGCACGACGAAGGTCTGCGGATGGCTCTTGCTCAGGGGACGCGAGGCACGGGTGATCACCCGCGCCTCGCTGACCGGAAACGACTGCTGCTGCACATTTTCCATGTAGCGCTGCAGGAAATTGTCATAAAGCGAGCGATAGGTCTGGGACGAGCTCTCGAGCTCGCGCAGCGTGACCTGCGCCTGATTGGTGGACTGCGACTGCGACACCGAATCGTTCACGGCGCGCTCGATCTCGGTCTGCCGCTGCAGGGCGATCGCATAGTCGCTCTTGTAGCTCTCGGCGAGCCGCTTCAATTCGTCGATGATCGACGACTGGATCTCGCGCATCTGGTTGCGCAGATTGACGGCGGCCAGGTGATTGTAGCCGTAGCGCGACGACCAGTCGGCCTCGCGGTTGGACAGCTCGAGATACTGCGAGCGCAGCTTGGTGATGACCTGGTTGTTCAGGGTGTCGGCAACCGTCGCATCGGGGACGCCGCCCTTCACCACCGCCTCGATGCGGTCGAGCTTGGCTTTGGCGTCGGTGACCTGCGACTTCGCCTGGAGCAGCTGGGTGTTGAGCTCGCCGAGCTGTTGCTCGTTGAGCAGCTTGCCGCTGGACGTGACGATGTTGTTGGTCTTCTTGTAGTCGAGCACGGCGCGCTCGGCATTGGATGCCTGGGTGCGCAGCTCCTGGATCCGGTCTTGCAGCCAGACGCTGGCGCGGCGGGTCGACTGATACTTGGAATCGAGCTGCTCGACGATATAGGCGTCGGCAACGGCGTTGGCGATCTGCGCCGCGCGCTCGGGATCAAGCGAGCGGAAAGAGACCTCGATCACATAGGTCATGCCGCGGCGGCGGACGTCGAGCTGCTTCTCGAAGGTGCGGACCGCGCGCCGCGTCCGGTAGAACTCGTTGGGCGGCGCGCTGCCGGCAAACAGGCCAGACACGAAATCCAGCACCGCTCCCGCCGCGCCGGCCCTAGAGCCGATGAATTCCGGATCCTCGTTGAGCTTGAGGTCGCGGATCACCGCGAGCGCCACGTTCTCCGACTTCAGGATTTCGACCTGGCTCTCGACCGCGGAGGAATCGACCGGAACGTCATTCACCGGCGATTGCTGCTGGGCGCCCTGCAGTTTGCGCGTGTCGATGATCATCGTGGCGAGCGCGGTATAGCTCGGCGCTGCCGTCGTCAGATAGCAGATGCCGCCGAACAGGCAGAGCCCGGCCGTCCCGAGGATCACCCAGTACTGCCGCAGCAGATAGGTGACGAAGGCGTCGAAGGTTTCCGCCAGCGACGGCAATTCGGCCGGACGATTTCGCAAGTCGACAGACGTCGAAATCTGGTTGCGCTGAAGCATCTCGTCCTATCGCCGCGCCGGCAGGATGCATCCTGGGCGCGCCAATACCGCCAGGCGCGCAGCCGAAAGACCGCCGGATCGCTCGAATGTGAACACCGCCATCTCCCTAACGAATGCTAACAGTTCGTTAGCATAGCCAAGGTTATCGCGCCAATTAAAACCCCTGCCCGACGGCACCCCAGGCTGACCGCGCCAGCCTTTAACATTCCGCCGCCGGACGCCAGTTCGAGCCGGCCGTCCTTGCGTTTCTGCCGCGGAATTGGGCCTTTCCACTGCACCGCGCCTGCGCGCCGCTTGATGGCGCCTGTGGGCCGCATCGCCGACGGATTTGCGACGACCGGGTTAATCCCGGCTTAGGACCCTGCCCGGTAAGATACAGGCGCAGGGTTTGGTTATGTTATTTGTTTTGCTTGGCAATTTAATCGGCGGCGCCGTGCTTGGGCTGCGCCAGCACTGTCTGGTGCTGGTGCCGGTGATGCTTGTGGAACTCATGCTGCTGGCCGCCATCGGCGTAGCGCGCCTCTCGTGGTCCGAGACTGCGCTGCTCATGATCATCGCCATGGTATCGCTGCAGGGCGGATATCTCGCGAGCACCTTCGCGCCGTTGCTCCGGTCCCGCGCCTCGGCCCCACTCATCGCGCTACGCCGTCCGCAGTAAGGCGCTACGCGGCCGCGCGATCCGGCGCGCCCGATTTCCATTGACCTCGCGGCGAGCCCGGGGCATCCCGCTGCCTTGCGTTCTCTTCGTCCGCAGGACCTGTTTCCCAAGGATCTTCGTCTCCCGTGTTGAACGTCACGGCTTTCATCCGCATCTTGATCGGGGCGTCGATTCCGGTGGGTCTCATCGACGCGTCGCTCGCCATCGGCCTGGTCGGCGCGGCGACGTCGCTCGGGCTGCTCGCAAGTCTGACCGTGATCCGTCCGGGAGAATTGTCCTTCCTGAAGCGGGTCGCCGGGCCCGCGGCTGCGGCGGCGCTGGTGCCGATGCTCTGGATCATCCTGCAGATGCTTCCGCTGACGTTCTGGGCGCATCCGGTGTGGAAGTTCGCCGGCGAAACACTAGGAGCACCGCTCAGCGGCAGCATCACGATCGATACCGGTGCAAGCCTTGGCGCGCTGCTGCTCTGGCTGTCGCTGCTCTCGGTCATCATCACTGCCGCGGCGATCGCGATCGATGCCCGCCGCGCCGACATGGTGGCCCGCAGCATTGCAGCAACGGCAGCCGTCGCAGCGCTGATCCTGCTGTTGTATAGCGATCCGATCAAAGCCTGGCTTGGCGCGGCCGACGCTGCGCGCGACGGGACGGCAAACGGATTCCTCGTCGTCGTTCTGATTGGCGTCCCGCTCTGCCTTGCGCGCGCGCTCGATGTCGGCGGACATACTGGCGGCCGCACGGCGGCCCAGTCGATCCGCTTGCGCCGGCTGCTCGCCGCCGGCGCGTTGGTTTGCGCCGCCAGTGCCTGCTGGTACGGGCGGCATGGCGCCGCGATCGCAATCGCAGCGGGCGTAGCGCTCGTGCTGATGACCTTCGCCGCGCGAAAACTTCATCTGCCTCGCTGGAGCAGTGCTGCCGCTGCGGCTGCGATCGCGCTGATCGCGCTGGTAACGGCGATCGCCAACCGTCATCCCGACGTGGCGCTTGCCATAGCCTTCGCCCATGCGCCGGACGAGTTCGTGCAGTCGACCCAAAATCTGCTCGCCGACTTGCCCGCGCTCGGCGGCGGCGCCGGCGCCACCGCTACGCTGGCATCGACCTACATGGACTGGCAAGGCGCGACCGCAAAGCCCGTGGTGGCAACCAGCGCCGCCGCCTTGATCGCGCAATTCGGTTCCGCCATGTTCTGGACTTCAATCGCGGTCACGATCGCGGGCATCGCGGCGTTCACGGCCGGTGCACGCAATCGCGGCCGTGACTGGTCCCATCCCGCGGCGGCGGCAGCCGCGTTGCTGACGCTGCTGCTCGCCGCCTTCACCTTGCCGGAATTGCCGGCGCTGCCCGGAGTGATCGTGTTGGGAGCCGTGATCGGAACAGGACTGGCACAGCGGATCAGCCGTCCGCGGTTGCAGGCGGGCTAGGCCACAGATGCGCAGCCTCCTCCGGCGGATGGTCGGTCAGACCGGCGATCTCGAACATGACGAGAGCGACGAAGCCTGCATCTATGCGGTCGGCGACATCCACGGACACGCCGACCTGCTGCACGAGATCTGCGCGCGGATCGATGCCGATATCCGCAAGTTCCGGCCGGCGCGGCCGATCCAGGTCTTCCTTGGCGACTACATCGATCGCGGACCGGATTCGCGCGATGTGATCGCGATGCTCGACCAGCGCCGCCGCGCCCACAGCATGGTCTGCCTGCTCGGCAATCATGAGGCTTGCCTGCTGGAGTTTCTCGTCAATCCCGACATGCTCGCGCAATGGCGGCAGTTCGGCGGCCTGCAGACGCTGATGTCCTATGGACTGACGCCCTCGCTCAATCCCGACGCCGCGGAACGGCGTGCGCTCGCGCAGGCATTGGTCCGCCGGATGCCGCCGGCCCATCTCGCCTTCCTGCGCTCGCTGCCCATCAGCTATTCCCGCGGCCGCTATTTCTTCGTGCATGCCGGCGTCAGGCCCGGCGTCGCGCTGAAGCAACAGCGCAAGGAGGACCTGCTCTGGATCCGCGACGACTTCCTGGTGTCGGAAGATGATTTCGGCAAGGTCGTCGTCCACGGCCACACGCCGGTTCAGCAAGCCGAGCTGCTGCGCAACCGCATCAATGTCGACACCGGCGCCTATGCGACGGGCCGCCTGACCTGCGTCAAGCTGGAGGGCGCGCAGCGAACCCTGCTGATGACCGGCAACCGGGCAGCGCGCCATGGCTAGCGCGAAGGCAGACGCGCGGCGGCTGTCGCCGGCCTTCGTGCCGGCTGCAATCCTGATCGGCGCCGCGACGCTGGCCCTGTCGGCCTGGTGGCTCGCCGCCGATGCATTGCGCGGCAAGCCTTCGCTCGCGGCCGGCCTCGGCGTGGTCAGGAGCGAGCTGTGGCTCGCCGACGGCTGGAGCGAATTGCAGACCTCGCCCGAGGCGGCCGAAGCCGCCTTCACCCGCGCGCTCCGGCTCTCGCCGATGGACGCCGGCGGCTGGCTCGGTCTCGCCTCGGCGACCGGACGGTTCGACTGGCTGAACCCGACCGCATCGAAGGCGCTGAAGATGTCCTACTACACCGGCTTCAACCGCAGCGACCTGATCGCGCCGCGGCTGATCCTGCTGGCGCAGGTCGATACCACGCGCGATGTGGAGCTGGTCGATCTCTTGCGGCGGCAGATCCGCCTGATCCTCACCCGCGCGCCGGAGCTGAAGGACGCGATCGGCCAGGCCTATCGCGTGGCGAGCGATGCCAACCGGCGCATCATCGAGGCGGAATTCAAGGACGCCAACCAGGCTATCCCCGAGTAAGGCGCCTCGGCCCGCGAACGGCCGTCAGGTACCCGACCGTCAGACACCCTTGTGCCGCAGCACCGCGCCGCCCGTGCGCAGCAGGATGCGCAGGTCGAGCAAGAAGCTCCAGCTCTTGATGTAGATGAGGTCGTGCTCGACGCGCAGCTGCATATCTTCGATCGCCGGCGTCGCGCCACGCAGTCCCTGCACTTGTGCGAGACCGGTGATGCCCGGCTTGACGTGCTGACGCTGCGCATAGCTTGCGATCAGCTTCGAGTATTTGTCGTCATGCGCCAGCGCATGCGGCCGCGGCCCGACCAGCGACATGTCGCCGCGCAGCACGTTCACCAGCTGCGGCAGCTCGTCGATGCTGCGGCGGCGCAGCGTCGCGCCAATCCCGGTCAGCCGCGGATCGTTGGCGCGAGCCTGGGTGATGACATCGCCATCCTCGAGCACATGCATGGAACGGAATTTGAGGATGGTGAACTGCCTGCCGTCGAACCCGTTGCGGCGCTGCCGGAACAGGACCGGCCCCCTGGAGTCGAGCTTGATCGCAATCGCCGTCCCGATCAGAAGCGGCGCGAACAGCACCAGCAGGCCGCTCGATGCCACGATGTCGAACAGCCGCTTGCCGGCGCGCTCGACCGAGGTCAGCGGCGAGCGCTGCATTTCCAGCGTTGGTATCGGGCCGGACGCCACCATCCGCAGCGCGAGGAAGCGCTCCGCCGTCCGATCCGGCAGCAGCCGCACCGGCAGCGGCGACGCTCGCAGCTGATCGCACACGAACTGGATGCGCGGTTCCTGCTGCCAGGGCATCGCCAGAATGATCTCATCGGCGCCGCACTCCCGTGCCGCGCGAATCGCCGACACGACGGCGGCGCGATCGCTCGTGTCATCGGACAGGCCGGACAATTGGATCCGTCGCACCTCGCTGAGGCCGAAATCGCGCAGCAGGCTCGATTGCCGCACCCGCGACAATTCGTCCGCCATCCCGACAACGACCGCACGGCGCGTCGCCAGCATGCCGCGGTCGATCGCGCGTTGCAGCGGCGCCTGCAGCAGCGTCCGTCCGGTCACGAGCCCAAGACCGCCGATCAAGCCAAACGACATCACCGATCCGCGCGAGACGCCGGAGCCGACCTTCAGAAGGAAGATGATCAGGGTCATCAGCAGGACCACCAGAAACCACCCGCCGAGCAGGCTGCTCCAACGCCGGTCGAGACCGGCCAGCACCTGCGCATGGTAGAGGCCCTGCGACTTTGCCACGAACATGTGAAGGATGGCGGCGAGGACCCCGATCCCTAGAAAGCCCTCGAAGCTGTTGCTATAAATCGTGTGGTAGTAAAACAAGTGATAGGCCGCGCCACCAATGATGCTGGACAACACGACGATGATCATCTCGGAGGCGACGGCAAACGCCTCGAGCGAGGCAAATGTGGACGAGAAGGCGCCGAAGTAGACCGGCACCTTCGCCAATCGAGCGTCCGAAAGGTCGGCCATCGGGAATTAACATTCGTGTTAACAATTCACATGTGTAATATCAGGCAGGTCGTGAGCTCGCAAGGCCTGCCGGCAATGTCAGGCAGGGAGCATTCATGAGTTCATCGGCTGGCGAAACCGAGGCCGCGCTAGTGGCGCTGCTTCACTTGATACGCCTGATGGGCGCCGAGCTCGTCGCGGGCCAACACCGCGACGATGTCGAAGTGCTGGTCAAGGCGGTTGAAACCAAGCTGCGATCGGCCCGGTTTCCGGCTGAAATGCCGAATCAGGACATCGTCAAAGGTCTGGATCTCGCACAGGCCAGACTGCGCCCGATCCTTGACGATCTGCGCGCAAGATCAGAGAAGGCGCATCTGAGCGACCAGCTGCTGCTGGCGCCCCGGCCCTCACGTATCCATTAACGGACGAGCTTCGTCAGCTCTGGACTTCACCGCGGCGAGGCAACCCGCTCCCGCCGCTGGACCTGAGCGCAAGCTTCTCCTCGATCTTCATTTTCTCGAGGAGCAGGTCGGTCACGATCCGGCGCAGCCGTTCATTTTCCAGCCGCAATTCATCAATACGACTGGGGGCGGGCGGGATTCCATCTCGATCTTCGGTGTGAGCGGCGAATTCGGCGACAGTACCATTCGCCGGACGACCGCGTGCAGCCTCCTGCTTACGCCAGCGATGAAATGTCATCACGCTAACGCCCAGCACCTTGCACGCCTGGGCCTGTGACTGCCCCCGCGCCATGAGTTCCTCGGCCTGTTTGACCTTGGAAGTTATCTCGTCAGTTGAATGACGCCTCATTGGTCATCTCATTGCCCCCTAGATTGGCAAACATCGCATGGCCTATAAGCTATATAAATGCAACAGGAAATTCAAATTGAGGATTTCCGCGGGGGCGTTTCGGGAGCCTCGAACTTGCCGTCGGCAGCGCCACATTGCGCGAAGAAATGTCGAAGCTGCAAGCTAGTTACCGAAATATGTGAGCGTTTATTCCCGCGCAGAATGCCCTGACAGAAAAAGTTATACGACTTTCTGCGTATGAGACGTTAATCCTCACAACTGGCGCACCCTTTGCATCGACAAATGAGAACACTCAATCGGTTCTCCGACGGATTGCGAGTGCGCCCATGACGGTCGATGACAACTACACCGCAAATCAAGCAAATATTTCGCAAAATTCGAGCGAATTAATCCCGCACTCCATGCAGCCGGCAGCTTGCAGGCGCGGCTTCGCAGCGGTAGTTACACATACGTTAACCCTCGCAAGCCCCCCCGCATACTTGAAGTCCCCTCCCGCTCCACATAACATTCATAGCTCGACCCAAAAGTTGTTAATTAAGCGCTTTGCTACCGGTAGTCACCAGGCGGAACCACAACCGCCCGATCATCCACGAACTATCCAGCGCTGAGGCCGTTCAGAGACCACCTCTGATCAACACTTTTTGCGAGGATCGAAACTATGGCGCATCTCAAGGTTTTCGAGGGGAACCAGTCAGCGTGCAGCGAGGCGACCGATGCCCTGGAACGCCTTGTCGCCGAGAATTTCGAGTTGCGGAACACGGCCATCGAGCTCGTGTTGCAGACCTGGATCCTGCGCGAACGTCTTTCTGACGTCGTGACGCGCAGGGCCATGCGTCAACACTGACTGCTCGCCCTCGCCAGTGCCGATTTGCGCGAAGAACCGCAGATAAATCTGATCGTGCCGGGAATCTTGCTCGATCAGATTCTCAATTTAAAATTGAATTGTCCGCAACGGCAAGCACCGCCCCCTCGCCAATCGGCTTGGATGTGGGCGGCAATTTCTGCTCGGTGAGAGGTAGGCTGACGGACTTTAGCTGTGGTGGACCCGGCGCAATGCGACGCGCGGGCCGTTCTGCTCACGCGACACGCCGAACGAACGAGACGCGGCTGGTCGCTCATGGATTTCACGCAACGCGGCGATATCAAGCATCAACGCAACGACTTCGTTGCGCAGTGATTGATTGGTCGCGAGCAACGCCTCTTCGATTGGCTGATGCGAATGTTGAACTTTATGCTGCTTCATGGCGCGCCCTCGCTCTGCGGTTAAGGGTATGAGCGATGTGATTGAAGTTTCGATGACAGGGTTAGATCACGCATATGGAATGCGGTTAATGGGGCAGGTTTGCGACGAACGTGGCTCCGCGTTAAATTTTCTCAATCAGGTTCCACAACCTGATCGCGAAAAGTTCGAACGATGGCCTTTTATGTGTCGTCACGATGGGATGTTAGCGGCAGCGACGAAACGCGCGGCCCGAGAGCGCAGCTGGAACGCACCATGAAGCGCGAGCAAGAGCATGAAATCATTTGACGATCGTTGATCGCAGCGATCGCCGTCGAAACCGGCGACGGGCCTGCCGGCGATCACAATGTCGCCGCGTCAAAGGCTCGGGACCTGATGAGCTGTTCCGATCTCGAACCAGATATTCCACCAGACACAGCGTGCACACACTAAATCTGCTGCTATCAATCGATCGGTTTTTTCGCCGCGCATGACAGGTTGAACCGAGCAGCATGGATCAGCGCGTTCTTTCTGCATTGATCGTCGAATGTTTCGATCCGTTTCGAGCATCGAGGCCGCGGGCCTGAGCGCTCCGATCCGCCCCTGACGATGCGGTGGAACGAATCAACGCCGCAGATTCGATCATGCAAGATATTCACCTCCACCTCGACCGAACACGACAATGCTATTCCAATTCAAAATGGGCAGTGCTGACGCGTTTCGGCTTCAGTGGAGGCACGAACTGCCTTCGCGTTCTCACATGCGCTTGCGCGGTTGCCACGCGGACAGCTGCGGATTCGACCGACCGCCATAAGCATCGCTAATTCGCAACGCGCGTCGCGCTATTTCGATTTGGGAGGGCGTGTCGTTGCCCATCTTGCCGCCATTGGCGACGCATGTGTTGAAACCGTCGCGCAGACCCTTCGCCGCGCCCCTCGTGCTACCGGAAGCAGGATCGCCCGACCGTCACGGTGGAAACGCCCCCGCGACCAAAGCATTCAGGCGCGTGCGAGCCGGGCGGCGATCACGTGCGCCGGAACGATTGCGTCAGCCGCGGTGATCACCGCTGACGCGAGCGCAAAACCACTAATAACTCTCATTGCCGCACTCCGTTCCGTCCCGAGCGGAGTTTTTCTCGAGTCGGAATTCGCAGGCAGCGCGCTACGTCCGATCGACGTTGTGGTAAGCCCGATACCAGGCGACAAATTCAGCAATGCCATCCTCGATCCGCGTCTGCGGCCGAAAGCCGATCTCACGCTCCAGATCAGAAACATCGGCCGCGGTCTCCGGGACATCCCCAGGTTGCATTGGCAACAACTGCTTTTCAGCCTGCCGGCCGAAGCCCTGTTCGAGCAGCGTCACCACATGCATCAGTTCTTCCGGCCTGGAGTTGCCGATGTTGTAGACGCGCCACGGCGCCTTGCTCGAACCCGGATCGGGATGCACGCCCGACCAGTTGACGTCGCCCTCGGGCGCGCGGCCGATCAGCCGCACCATCGCCTCGACCACGTCATCGACGTAGGTGAAATCGCGCCGCATGTTGCCGTTGTTGAACAACTGGATCGGCTTTCCGCTGGTGATCGCATCCGCGAACGCATAGAGCGCCATGTCCGGCCGATACCAGGTCCCGTACACGGTGAAGAACCGCAGCCCTGTTGTCGGGATGCGATAGAGGTGGCTGTAGGAGTGAGCGAGCAGCTCGTTGGCCTTCTTGGTAGCCGCATACAGGCTGATCGGATGATCGACATTGTCGTGGACCGAGAACGGAAGCTTGGTGTTGGCGCCGTAGACCGACGATGACGACGCAAACAGCAGGTGCCGGCACGCAGTATGCCGGCAGCCCTCGAGCACGTTGAGGAAGCCCTCCAGATTGGAATCCATGTAGGCGTGCGGGTTCTGCAGGGAGTAGCGCACGCCGGCCTGGGCAGCGAGATGCACCACGACCTCGAAGCGATAGCGCTCGAACAGCGCTTTCATCCCGGCGCGGTCGGCGAGATCGAGCTCCAGGAAGGTGAAGCCACGGTGCTGCTTGAGCAGATCGAGCCGCGCGCGCTTGAGCGCCGGATCATAATACTGGTTCAGGTTGTCGATGCCGATGACCGGCTGCCCTGCCCGCAGCAAATGCTCCGCCAGATGGAAGCCGATAAAGCCGGCGCAGCCCGTGACGAGTAGATTGCCTGCGATCACCACGTTTTGCCTGTGCCTTTCGCCTTGCGCCGGACCGGGCCGCATGCGCCGTCAGGCGCGGGCCGCAGCGTCTAGCTTCGCGTGCGGCCGCGGGACGCGTCAGTTGCTGGCGGCCGGAGGTTTGTAGTCCGGAAAACGGCTCAGGACCGCGGCCTTCATGAACTTGAAGTGCGCAATCTCGGTCGCCAATTCCTTCAGCCGACGCTGGCCGTTGGAGATCTCGGCGTCAAACAGGTCTTGATGATAGTTGTCAAGCGCCTCGCGTTCCAGATACTCGTCGGTGCCGTTGCCCAGCGTCACCGCGGCGCGGGCCAGAACATCGTCGACACGGCGGCCAAGTCCGGATTGCTCGCTTTCGGCTGCCTGCAACGCGGCCTCGATCGCGGCCATGATCGATCCGATCCGGGCGCGATCGGTCTCGGCATCGCGCTCGGCGGAACGCGCCTTGAAACCTTCCTCGCCACGCCGCGACCTGATCAGGTCATGCGCGCGAGCCCGCAAAAACAGCTGAAACATCTGTCAGTATCCGGTTCGGGCCCACTCAGGCAGTATCGCTCAAAATCGCCCGGTCTTAGTTAAAAAACGGTGAATTGCCCGCCTGCCCGGCCCTCAGGTCGGCCTTCCACTGGATCCAGGCCTTGTCGTGCTTGTCATAGAGCTCAAGCCAGCGTCCCTCGACGGCCGACGGCACCAGTTCCGCACCCTGGGCTTCCCCGCCCAGCACCGGCAGCGAGGTGTCCAGTCCTTCGAATTCCGACGTCTCTTCGAGCGTGAGACCGACCAGCACGCGCCGTCCACTGACATCGACGACATACCGCCTTGGCGAATGCCCCCTGAGATCACTCATGCTGTGCAAGTTCCCTCACGATGCGCAGGCCAACGGCGACATCCCGTCGGCACGCAAACCCGGCCCGGTTGCTGCAATGAAGGCAAGATGACCGATTGCATGTCGCCCGCCAACCCCAACTCACGACACTGTCGCGCTACCTCGACCGAGCTAGCCCGCTAGAACGCGCGGCGCATGTGGCCGAATGCAGTGACCGGCTGTTCCCGCCGCGACGATTTGGCGGCCGGCGGCGCCACATACGGCGCATAGATCCGATATTGCGCACGGCGCTTGCGCGATCGCCACGCGCGCGCGGCGAAACCGGAGCAGAAGCCGGCGACGAACGCCGCCGCAAGGATGAGCACAGGAGAAACCATCACATTCGTCCACGTTAGACCCGATGTTATTAACATTCGGAGTTGTGACGACATCATGATTGAGCGCGCCGAAAGAATGTTCAGCCGCTGGAATTTTTTGTGCAATCGAACGGCGCAACAATGGCCAGGCGCCCACATCGGTTGTCCTCGAGAGGAAGGCGCCTCAGG
The DNA here is from genome assembly GCA_036383375.1 of Bradyrhizobium sp. Lineage (GTDB taxonomy): Bacteria > Pseudomonadota > Alphaproteobacteria > Rhizobiales > Xanthobacteraceae > Bradyrhizobium. The sequence goes on from DASVOL010000989.1 coordinate 16,743, forward strand.
ACAACCACCACAGCATGAATTTCAGGAACATCGAGCTGAGCAGATAGATCCACCCGACCATCGCCAACAGCGTCAGGCCGACGAACGCACCTGAAACGCTTTTCTCCTTGAGGCGCGCCAACAGCGAGTTTTTTTCTTCTTGCGGATAGAACATCTCAAGCTCAAGACGCATCTGATTCAAATCAGCTAGCAGCCAATTTCGATGATCTCATGACGCGTCGCAGCAGCGATTCGTCTCGTGCATCACAGATCTCCGCTGCAAGATCTCGTGAAGGCGCGGGCCCTCGCTCAAGAAGAGTTACGGCTCAAGAAAATTCCGCGCGACATGGCCAGGGATCGGCTCCCGCGAGCGCCGCGGCCCTTGCGCCGGAATTTTCAGTTGCGGGATATTGCGATCTGCGCCGCAGATGCGCCTCGCGCATCGAATCGGTCGTCGAGCCAGAGCATGCCATGCGACGGCTGTGGCGAGATGCCGGCGTGATCGACCGCACACTCCGCACGCGCATGGTGGCCGCTCGGCCTGCATCTCGGTCTAACAATCAAGACCTCGCATGAGGGAGACCACGATCGCAGCGTCACATCCGGGAAAGGGCGAACTGGATCCCTCCGAGGATCAAGACTGCGAGCCCGGTCGAGGCCGCGAGCAGCGGGAGCGCCGACGGTCCGCGCTCTGCCTGGTGCGCCTCGGTCAAGGTTTCAATGACCTAACCGTGTCGTTCCGTTTGCGACGGCGAGCTCTTTGCCTAAGTGCCTGCCGTTCCGGCGATTGCCGCTTCCCTTTGGGGGGCCGACGGGTGGTCTGGGGCGAAGTTCCCGTTTAACGGCTGTCCAACGGCGGTCGCCGCCGCGTCAAACGGGCGCAGGCGCGAGGCCACGGTTAACGCCGTTGCCAGATTCACCGGGCCGTGTTGTTTCAAACCGGGGCTCCCGGTGTTATCCTTGACCGTTCCGTCGGTTGCGTAATCGGAGTTTTCCCTATGGCCCCCCGCGCCAACTGGAAGGGCTTTTTGCGCCTTTCGCTCGTGACTTGCCCGGTTGCCCTGTACCCGGCGACGTCGGATACCGAGAAGGTCTCCTTCAACCAGATCAACCGCAAGACCGGCCACCGGATCAAATACGCCAAGGTCGATGCGGAGACCGGCGAGGAAGTCGCCACCGACGACATCATGAAGGGCTACAAGGTCGACACCGACACCTATATCGAGGTCACCAAGGAAGAGCTCGACGACATCGCGCTGGATTCGACCCGCACCATCGAGATCGA
>DASVOL010000990.1:0-2292 GCA_036383375.1 Bradyrhizobium sp.
GAACGAGCCGTCGGGCATCGCCTTGATGCCGGAATGGCCCTGCAGCGGCTGGCCCTTGAACGGCAGCGACACGCCGGTCGGCCGCTCATAGGACTTGCCCATCACGGTGCCGATGGCGTCGACGCGCTTGCCGGTGGTGTACTTGCCCGATGTCTTCAGATCGTTCGGAGCATCGGCAGGGGCGTCGATGAAGCTCTCTGCCGGCATCACGGCGTGTCCTGCCAGCGTCGCCGGGAATTCGCCCTCGCTCTGTGCGAACGCCGATGTGGCGAGCAGGATCGAGGCGACGGAACAGAGCAGTGACAGGCGCATGGTTGATCTCCCAAGGGATAAACGATGCGGTGTTCTCCGAGGCGCCTGTTACAGCCGGCTGACAGTTTTGTGAATCGCCGATGTTGCGACGGGATAAGACTTGCGGCGTTACGTCGCTTTGCCTACCGGCCGCATCGTCTGCGGCAGCAGGAAGGGCACACCACCTCCGGTGTAGTCGATCGTGGCGTCGATCTCGAAGATCTTACGGAGCGTGTCCGCTTGCATCGCGGCGGCACGGTCGCCGTCGACGGCAAGCCGGCCGCGATGCAGCAGCAGGATGCGGTCGGCGAACCGCATCGCGAGATTGAGGTCGTGCAGGATCGCGATCACGGCGGTGCCGCGCGCGGCGCGCCGCCGGGCGGTTTCGACCAGGTCGATCTGATGCCGCAGATCGAGGCTCGATGTCGGCTCGTCCAGCAGCAACAGCCCCGGCCCATGCAGCGCCTCGCCGCAGGCGAGCTGCACCAGCACGCGGGCGAAATGCGCGCGCTGCTGCTCGCCGCCGGACAGCGTCGGCAATTGCCTGAAACGGAAATGCGCCAGCCCGACCTCGTCCAGTGCCGCCGCGACCAGCGCCCGCGTCACCGCGCGGGGGCTTTCGCCGCCGCCCATGCTGACGATTTCCTCGACCGTGAACGGGAAGGTGACATTGACGTGCTGCGACAGCATCGCACGGTGCTGCGCCAGCTCGCGCGGCCCGTAGGCGCTGAGGTCGCGCTGCCGCAGCCGGATCGCTCCGCGCGACAGACGGAGATCGCCCGACAGCATCCGCAGCAAGGTCGATTTGCCGGCGCCGTTCGGACCCACGATCGCGACCATCTCGCCGGCGCCGATCCGCAGCGAGACCGCATCGACCAGCGTGGCACCGCCGACCGTCATCGATACCGACTGCGCCTCGAGCAACGCGCTCACAGTGACACCAGGGAGCGCTGGCGCAGCAGCATGGCGAGGAAGAACGGCGCGCCGATCGCGGCGGTCAGGATGCCGATCGGCATCTCCGCGGGAGCGACGATGGTGCGCGCCACCGTGTCGGCGCCGACCAGCAGGATGGCGCCGAGCAATGCGGAGGCCGGCAGCAGCAGGCGATGCGAGGGGCCGATCACCAGCCGCAGCAGGTGCGGCACCACGATGCCGACGAAACCGACCACGCCGCAGACCGAGACCGCGACCCCGGTCATCGCCGACACCAGCACGATGGAGATCCGCTTCAGCCGTTCGACATCGACGCCGCTGTGAAACGCCTCGGCCTCGCCGAGCACCAGCACGTCGAGCCCGCGCGCGATCCAGAGGCAGGTGATCAGCGCCGCGGCCAGCACCGGCGCCAGCGCCGTGAGCTTGCTCCAGGTTGCGCCGCTCAGCGAACCCAGCATCCAGAAGGTGATGTCGCGCAACTGGCGGTCGTCGGCGACGAAGACCAAGAGGCCGATGCCGGCATTGGCGATCGCGGCAATCGCAAGCCCGGCGAGCAGGAAGATCGCGATCGAGGTTCGGCCGCCGCGGCTGGCAATGCCATACAGCACGATGGTCGTGATCAGCGAACCGGCGAAAGCCGCGATCGGCAGCAATTGATGTTGCAGGAAGCGCAGGCTCTCGCCGAGATGGCTGTCGGTGAATACGATCGCCACTGCGGCGGCAAACGCGCCGCCGGAGGAGACGCCGACCAGCGCGGGGTCGGCGAGGGGGTTGCGGAACAGGCCCTGCATGATGGCGCCCGATACGGCAAGGAGGCCGCCGACCATGACGGCCGCCGCGATCCGCGGGATCCGGATCGACCACACCACGAGCTGGTCGCGCGCGAGCAACGGGTTGGCCGCGCCGTCGGCCCATAGCCCGAGCGCGGCGGGAAGCCGTGCCATCGGGATGCCGGCGGCCCCGACCGTCAGGGCGACCAGCGCGCTTGCGGCGAGCGCCGCAAGCAGGCAGAGCAGGGTGAGTGTCGCCGCCGGCCGCAGCGACATGCCGGCGCGCCGTTGTTTCGCA
>DASVOL010000991.1:0-4246 GCA_036383375.1 Bradyrhizobium sp.
CACCGAGAACAGCAGCACGAGGATCAGGATCGTCAGCGGCACCACATAGTGCTCGAGATGCGGCGTGGCGAGCTTGAGGCCTTCGACCGCCGACAGCACCGAGATCGCCGGCGTGATCATGGAATCGCCGATGAACATCGACGCGCCGACCACGCCGAGCGCGAGCAGCGGCCAGCTGCGCCGTCCGATCGCGCGCTGGCCGAGCGCCATCAGCGACAGCGTGCCGCCCTCGCCGTTATTGTCGGCACGCAGCAGCAGCAGGACGTATTTGGCGGTGACGACGGTGAACAGCGCCCAGAGGATCAGGCTGAGCACGCCCAGCACCATGATGCGAGTGACCGGCTGGCCGTGCGCGGCGCCGCCGACCGCCTCGCGGAATGCGTAGAGCGGCGAGGTTCCGATATCGCCGAACACCACGCCGATGCTGCCCAGTGTCAGGGCCCAGAAGCCGGAGGTGCCTTGGCCCTTGCCTTGTCCCGTGCCTTGAGTTTCCTGGGCTTCGGTGGATGAGACGCTGACAGCCATGGCGAGGTTGGAACGCTCGATCGGTTGATTTTGACCCGCGCGGCTATCGACGCTTCCGCCCCGCCTGTCAACCGAGCAACCCGGCCGACGGCGGTAGCAGGGTAACCCGGAGCTACGGCTTCAGATCCGGCGGCAGTGGCGGATTTTCCCGCATCAACGTGATGGTCACGCGACGGTTCGCCGGCAGCGTCGGGTCGTCGGGAAACAGCGGCTGGCCGTCCGCCTTGCCGGAAACCGCGAAGATGTGCGACGGCGGCAGCCCTTCCCGCTCCAGGATCTGCCGCACCGCATTGGCGCGGTCCGCGGACAGGTCGAAGGCGTCGTAATCGCTGCGCGCCGGCACGAAGCCTGCGGCTGTATGCCCCACGATCGCGATCCGCAGCGGCGTCGCCTTCAGCGGCGCGGCGAGCTTCTGGATCAGCCGGCGGGTGCGCTCATAGGGCTCCCTGGAGCCGTCGGCGAACATCGAGCGGCCGTCCTGGTCGACGATCTCGAGGTTGAGCCCCTCCTTGGTCTCCTCGAACATGATGTTCTTGGAGATCTCGGTCAGCTCCGGCATGTCCTGCAGCGCCTGGCGCAGCGAGGCGGAAGCGAGCGCGAACTCGCGGTCGATCTTCAGCCGCGCGCCGTTGATCTGGCTGCGCTCCTTCTCGTCCGGCGTCGGATTGGCGGAGGATTCCTCCGGCGAGATGTGCTCGACATTCTTCAGCTTCGGTCGGGTCGGCAGGCCGTCGGACTCGACGATCCCTGAATAGCGCACGTTGGTCTGCACGCCGAAGGCGTCGCGCATCGAACCCGCGACGATCTTCAGCTTGTTGTTGTCCATGGTGGAGAACGCGACGAGCATCACGAAGAAGCTCATCATCAGTCCCATCAGGTCGGCGAAGGTCACGAACCAGCCGTGACCTCCGGTATGGGCGTCGCCGCGCTTTTTCTTGGCCATCGCTGCGTTTCCCGAAGGCGCCGGCCGGTCAAGCCGGAACCGGCTCGCCTTCCTCGTGGCGATGCTTCTCCGGCAGGTAAGCCAGCAGCATCTCGCGCACCAGCGCCGGGCTCTTGGAATCGCGGATCATCAGGATGCCGTCGATGATCAACGTGCGGTTGGTTTCCTCATCCAGCAGCTTGCCGTGCAGCTTGTCGGCGATCGGCAGACAGAACAGGTTGGCCACCAGCGCGCCGTACAGCGTCGCAAGCAGCGCGGTCGCCATGAACGGGCCGAGCTTGGAGGGGTCGGTCATGTTGGCGAACATCTGCACCATGCCGATCAGCGTGCCGATCATGCCGAACGCCGGCGCGCAGTCGCCGATCGCGCGATAGATCTTGCTGCCCTCGTCGAGGTGCATCAGGAAATTGTCGCGGTCGCGCTCCATGTTGTCGCGGATGAATTCGAGGTCGTAGCCGTCGGCGACGTAGCGGATGCCCTTGGCAAGGAACGGCTCGTCGGTCTCGACCTTCTCCAGGCCGACCGGGCCCTGCTTGCGGGCGATCTCGGCGATGCGGGCGAGCTCGTCGACGAGGTCGCGGGCCGAGAGCCGGCTCATGGTGAAGGCAAACTTGGCGCCGAGCGGCAGCCCGTGCAGCATCACGCCAAGCGGAAAGCGGATCATCGTCGCCGCGATCGAGCCGCCGAAGATGATGATCATGGCATGTTCGGAGATGAACATGTGCAGGTCGCCGCCCATGAACATCATCACCGCGATGACGATGATGCCGGCCAACAGCCCGGCGCCTGTCATGATATCCATGAAAAACTCCAACGCGAACGCGACCCGCCTGTCCTGGACGGCGCGCAGCCCAAGGCGGGCCGCGTAGAAAAACCCTAACGTTAATGCCATTAAGGACGCGTTACCGAATTTGGTAGGGATAACAACGGGTAAACGGCTGCCTTTTCGTGATGTCGTTGAAGATGTTGGCTTTCCGCATGGGATGCCGTCGCTGCATGCGCAAAAGGTCTCCCCGTAGAACAACGGACATGGGATAGGTTTGCCAAAAGCGTTTTCGAGCGAAGTGGGTACCGGTTCGCGGGAAGAAAACGCGTCAACACAAGAATCTGGAGCCCCGTTCCGATTCAATCGGAACGGAAAAGGCTCCAGAGGAAACGAACCAATGAGCAGGACAGCATGAAGGCGGTCGTCGTCGAGCAATACGCGCCCATCGATCAGATCGGACTGAAGGAGGTCGCCACCCCGAGACCCGCCGCCGGACAGATCCGCGTCCGGGTTCACGCCGCAAGCATCGGCTTCGTCGACGGGCTGAAGGTCGAGGGCCGCTACCAGACCAAGGATGCCCTGCCCTTTACGCCGGGTGCGGAATTTGCCGGCGTGGTCGACGAGGTCGCGGGCGACGTCGCCGGTATCACGCCGGGCATGCGGGTGATGGGCGCGGCGCGCTCGGGCGCGCTGGCCGAGTCCATCGTGGTGCCGCCGGCCGCCGTCGAGGTCATGCCCGATGGTCTGTCGATGGAGGCCGCCGCAGCCTTTCGCACCAATTACCTCACCGCATTGTACGCGCTCGGCGAGCGCGGCTCGCTCAAGGCCGGCGAGCAGCTGCTCGTGCTCGGCGCCGCCGGCGGCACCGGCATCGCCGCGATCCAGGTCGGCAAGCTGCTCGGCGCGCGCGTCATTGCCGCCGCCTCGACCGGCGAGAAGCGCAGCTTCGCCGCGAGCTTCGGCGCCGACGCTGTCGTCGACTACACGAAGCCCGATTGGCGCGATGCGCTGAAGGACGCAACCAGTGGCCATGGACCCGACGTTATCTTCGATCCGGTCGGCGGCGAGGTCTCGCTGCAGGCGTTCCGCTCGATCGCCTGGAACGGCCGCCATGTCGTGGTCGGCTTTGCGGCAGGCCAGATCCCGGCTCTGCCATTCAATCTGCCGCTGTTGAAGGGCGGCCTCCTGATCGGTGTCGACGCCGCTCAGATCGCGCGCCGCGAGCCGGAGGCGCAGGCGCGCGTGATGACGCAATTGTCGGCATGGCTGAACGACGGCCGACTGACGCCGGTTGTCGGCAAGGTGTTCGAGCTTGAAGATTTCCGTGCGGCGTTCACGACGATGCAGACCCGCGCGGCGCTCGGCAAGATGGTGGTGCGGATCGGACAGTGAGAAGGGCTCCGCTATCGCCCCATCTTCGCTGTCGTCCCTGCGAAAGCAGGGACCCATACGCCGCAGCGGATGTCGTGAACGGGACTCGTCATTCCAGCGAGGCACACCATGCCGGGTGAGACAGGCGCGTCACGTTAAGTTCTGAAAAGCCGAACGATCTAAATCAACGCCTCGCGTCTCGTCGGATAGGTAGAGCGAAGCGAAACCCATCCTGCAATTCTACGATCCTGATCCGGCGCGGCCGCCTCGGATGACCCAAGCGCGCCGTCCCAACGCTGCCGATGCATCGCAGGAACCAACAGCGCTGCGGCGCATTGACGTTTCACCCATCGGTTGAGAGGTAATATGCCGCCCGTATCGGTATCAGCGCCGATCCTGTAGCGTTCCTGTCCGCCGAAGGGCCAATTAGCCGTCTTCTGTTGTATTTCAGGATTCTTCCCTTGGCACTTTTTGCACATCGAACATCCAGCACCACGTCCCGATCGCGCGGGCGAACCACCCTAGCCTGAGCCGCGCGATGAAGACGGACAAGGCCATCTGGTACGTCTCGTTCGCCGTGAGAAACCCTGACGCCGGACACCACCGCTTCGCGCGCCAGACCCGCACCTTCACGACCGAGC
>DASVOL010000992.1:0-1776 GCA_036383375.1 Bradyrhizobium sp.
TGCTGAAGCGCGGCAAGGCGCTGCGCGCCACCGAGGCGAACCGCGCCAAGTATGACGGCATGAAGGCCGAGCTCGAGGCCAACAACATCAAGGCCAAGGGCGAAGCCGCCGTTGTCGCCGAGAAGATCGACGGCCGCGACATCATCATCATCCGCCAGGCCTCCGAGTCCGGCCAGCTGTTCGGCTCGGTCACGGTGCGCGACATCGTCGTTGCGCTGGCCGCCGACGGCATCACGGTTGCCCGTCCGCAGGTCTGGCTCGACTCGCCGATCAAGGTGATCGGCCAGCAGAAGGTGACCATCGCGGTTCACCCCGAGGTCGAGACCAGCGTCACCGTGACGGTCGCCCGCTCCGCCGAAGAGGCCGAGCGGATCAAGCGCGGCGAGGACATCTCGACCCGCCAGGAAGACCAGGACGCTGCCGCCGAGGCGCTCGCCGCCGCCGGCGAATTCTTCGATCCGGAAGCGCAGCACGGCGACGAGGCTGCGCCGGCTCCCGCTGCCGAAGAGAACTAAGCGTCTCTTCATCGCTCCACCGACTGAAGCCCGGCCTCGATCAGGCCGGGCTTTGGATTCGTGCCGCCGCCTGATCGTCGAGCATGGCGATCGACGCCAGTGCGGTTGCGGTATGCTTCTCCTTGCCGTCGATGATGCAGAACACATCGGCCGCAACGACGGCGACCTGACGCCCGGGTTTGATCACGCGCGCCCGGCAGATCAGGCGATCGCCCGACGCCGGCGACAGCAGGTTCAGCTTGTACTCGGCCGTCAGCGCCGGCTGGCCACGCGACGTGGCCGCGGCAATCGTGGTGGCGTTGTCGACCAGGAACGCCGTCACCCCACCGTGAAACAGGCCGTGCTGCTGCAACAACTCAGGCCGGCGGTCGACCGCGAGCGTGCAGGCGCCGCGCGACAGTTCGGCCACTTCAGCGCCGACAAGACCCATGAAGCCCTGACGGCCGACATTGTCGCGAATCCGCGTCGCGATCGGCGCAAAGTCCGGATCAGCTTCGTTCATGACGTCCCTCCAGCTCGCTCGGGCGCACCCGGCGCCACCACAGCGCGGATCGCGCAGGCGATCAGCGTCTCGACCTGTTCGCGCGGGTCGCTCTGTTGGCGGCCCGACAGATAGGCGCGGCAAAAGATCTGCGCCGGCCCGATGATCTGGCTGAAGAAGAGCACAGCGCTCATCGGCAGCAACTCGCCGCGCGCGAGCAGCGGCGCGCGCCAGCGCTCGATGCCGTCGGTGAGCCGCGAGTTCTCGGTGCGTTGCGCGCCGCGCACCTCCTCGCTCCACTCGCTGCGCGAAATCTCGAACAGAAAGCGCGCCTCGCGCCTGTCGGTCACGACCCAATCGAGGTGGGCGCGGATCAGCCGCGCCACACCCTCGCCGGCGCCGTGCGTGTCGTTGACCGCGGTGATGATCGCGGCGTGATAGGCCTGCAGGATCTCCAGGAACAGGGTTCCGGCGAGCTCCTTCTTCGAGGTGAAGAAATGGAAGAAGCTGCCGTTGGACGCGCGGGCGCGGGAGCGGATCTCGGCCACCGTCGCCCCCTCGAATCCATCGCGGTCGAATACCGCCAATCCCGCCGCCAACAGGTCTTCGCGCGCCGTACTCACCACCGCTCCCTTCGTCGCTAGATCAATACTCTAGAGTTATACTCTAGTGGCAGTCAAATGATAACGCCGGACCTCGCGGCCCGGCGTTGACGATTACTTCGAGCTCGGCGCTTCCGGCGGACCGGAGCCCGGCGTCGTCGGGGGCGGCGGCGGAGGC
>DASVOL010000993.1:0-6845 GCA_036383375.1 Bradyrhizobium sp.
TCGAGCGAGACGGTCGCGCGATCGGCGTTCGGGACGTAGATCGTGATGCCGTGCAGGTCGCGGGTGCCGGCGTTCGGGTCCGGCAGCTTCTCCTGCAGGACCTTGTCCACGAACGACGAGATGTCGACCGCGGAGGTCTCCGGGTTCACCGCGACGTGCTCTGCGATCTGGGAATGCACGATCCGGTAGTTCGACCAGACGGCGCTCGGCGGCACCCACACGCGCCTCGCTTCCGGCAGCTGGCCGGTCGGGTTGTAGTAATCGTCCGCGAGGTTGCGAAACTCCTCCATGGTCACCGGAGGGAATGGCGCTTCGGGTGTCGCGGTGAATGTCGGGTCGAGGTAGACCGTGCCGAAATGGGTGTACCAATGGTGCTGAACCGAGGCGCCCTTGGCAATGAGATGCCGGCCCAGCGCAATCTGGGCGCCGGCGGTAGCTCCCTGCGCCGATGAGCTGCAATAGACGCTTACCGTGCAGATATAGGCCTTGAGATCGAAGTCCGCGAGCCGCGGTTCGAGCTTCACGAGCGCGGCTTTCGAAGCGTCAGCCGGTACTCCGACCTCCTCGCCGTACAGGACGTGGCTCTTCGAAAGCGCGTAGAACCCGGGATAGAACGACACCAGCGGGGCGACGCCTCGTTCGATTGGCCACGTCTCGCTTTTGTCACCGTTCTGGATCGATGTGACGCTGCGGAATCCCATCTGCTTCAGGATATCGGCGTAATAGGCGTGGGTGCCGGGCACGCCCGCCAGCCCGAGCGACTCCTGCCGGACATCAGCGCCGAACTTGTAGTCCGGCTTGTAGTGTGGCCCCGGTCCCTCGAACGACGGATGATAGCTCAGGCCGCCGTGCGAGGTGAACGACGAGGGGCGGATGTCGAGGAGATCGAGTATGCTCTTCTGGGCCAGCACCGACCAGCGGCTGAAATTGTCGCGCTCGATCGCGACCAGGTTGACGGCGCATGAAGCGCCGCACGAACCCGACTTGATGCGCAGCCCGGTCAGCGCCGGAAACGGGCCGTCCCGCCCCGGCATGACGCCGACCGGCCATGGCTCATTCAGGATGATGGTGACCGAGGTCGGACCGGCGGACGGCGGCTTGCCTGCGCTCATCCGGAAGCGTGCCGTGGTCTCGGCGGGAAACACATAGGTCGCGCCGTCGGCGAACTGCGCCTCGACGACCAGGTCAGCCGGCGGATCGCGGTCGAAGAACATCCGCAATTGCTGGTATCCGCGCGCGTCCTTGCCGGCGACGGCTTCGAACGCGCGCATCCACTCGCCGGCCCCCTTCAGGTCCAGCGATATCCCGCCGGTCGAGAGCGGCAACGGCTCCGGCAAGACGCGCCGGAACTGCGGCATCATGTCGTCGGCCCATGAATGGATCGTATCGATGTTGCCGCGATGCCATTGCCGAAGCAGCAAGCCAAAAACCGAATGCTGCCCGACGCGCGACGGCTGCGTGCTGAGACCGGTGTAGGATTTGAACAGCGCGCTGACGTTGTCGGCGCCGGTGGAGCTGCTGATCCAGAAGCTGTCGGTGATCGGAAGCCCGAGGTCTTCGTTGAGGTAGCGGTGGATCGAATGGCCCTGCCACGGCGTCTGATAATCGACGTCGCTCGAGAACGTGATCATGCTGCCGAACGGGTAAGGCAGCGGGCGGATATCCGCGGCAAGAGATTGCGCGGCAAACGACGACGTGCCGGCGGCGATCAAGACAAGGCCGATTGCCAGCGCCCGACGCATCATTTGGTGATTCCGGAAACCGGCCTGGACAGCATTGCTGCGAGCTGGTCCGCGAAATTGTTCGCCAGCCACTGATGTCCGCGAACCGAGTAATGGGCGTCGTTCCGATACGTCAGGTTCTCTTCCGCCGGCGGGATCGGAGGCTGCACGCAGTCGATCGATGCCTGCTCGCACAGCCTCGTGAAGTTCTCGAGCAGTTGCGCGGTCCCCTTGCGGACGGTGCGGCCATCCGGCATCGCGAACGTTCCGTCGCAAGTGTTCCTCCGGCGGCAGACCGCCTGATCATGACCGCTCGCCAGGACGAACCGCGTCTTCGGATAATCGCCGCTCAGCTTTCTTGCGATGGCCGCGAACAGATCGAACGACGCCTTGGCTTCCGGCGCAAAATCCGCATACGGAATGCTGAAGCTATCGAAGATGCCGAGGCCCTTGATCAGCGGCTCGTTGGTCGGCGCGACGGCGTCCAGCGCCCAGCTCGGATCCCATGGCCGAAACGTCAGCGCGCCGTTGGCGCCGAGATCGAAGTCGTCGAGCACGTTGTGCTCGTAGCTCCATCCGAGCGTGCTCTTCAGCATCCTGGGATTCATCTGGGTCGCAAGCCCGCTCATCTGTTCGATGAGCACGATGTCCGGGTGGAACTTCATGATGTAGTCGCGGATGACGCGGTAGTTGGACGCAACATCGCCATTGTCGCGCCCGGCGGAAATCACCTCGACGCAGCGGCCGAGGCGCCGTCCGAGTTCGCCTTCGAGCACGACGTTGAATTTCTCGGTGGTCTTGACCTGCAATGCGACGAAGGTGCTTCCGCCGACCGCGCCGATGCGGAGACAGCGGTCGCGGTTATCCAATGCGCGATCGCGGTCGAGGTGTCCGAAATTGTTGGCGAAGGCCCGGCCGGCAAACTCGCGGGGATATCCCGGGCCGCCCGGCCACACCGTGCGGCGGTGCTTGACGTAGCGGAAGGTGGTCAGATTTTTCTGGTCGTCGGTGTCGAATTCGGACTTGATGTCCGTCTCCGCGGCGTTCGGTTCCTTGCGGCCGGGGTTGTCGAACTCCGGGCGGACCGGAACGTCCACCACCATCGCACCGGCCAGCGGGCGAAACCAGCGTCCGAGCGAGGCATAATAGTCCTCATCCTCGAACCGGTACCGCAACGATGCCGCAAGGCGCGTCGGGACATCCGCGAACGCAAAACTTCCATCGAGCCCAAGCTCGGTCGATCGCGTCTGATTGTCTTCAAGGACAAGCTCGATGCGCTGCCCGGCGGTGGCCAATCCACCAACGACCTTTCCGGAGATATTCGACGCCGCGGCGTCGGATCCTGCAGCATCCGATGCGGTCAAGGCGAGCCGTCGAATTGCAAGCTCGCCGGGCCCCGCGCCATCGAGAATGACGACCCACGACTTGACGCTGTGTCCCGACGTGCCGGCGAGTGCCGCTCTCAGCGATTTCGGCAAGAGTGCGACGTAGCGGCCGCCGGCGCCCGCCCGGAGTTGCTTGGGCGTGCCGGCCTTCTCGACGGGTTCGGCGAGATCGGACGGAACATCGGCCGGCTTGAGCGCGGGATCGGGCGGCATATCCGGACCGAGGCGCAGCGACCATCCGGTGAACGTGTAGTCATCGAGGATCAGCCCGACGGTGAGGGTTCCGGCCCGGATCGTATCGCTGTCGAGTTCGACCTCGATCTGCTTGGCGTCGATCACAGGGGTGTGGTCCGGCGACCAGGCCAGCCACGACTTGCGCGTGTTCGTGGTCAGGACCGCGGATTTCACGCCGATCGGCCCGCTACGCTTTTGCGTCAGCGTGCCGCCGTAGACTTCGAGGAGGCCGGCTTTTTGATAAACATCGACGTCGTTCAAAAATGCCCATTCACCGAGCTGATACGCGCTTGCCTGGGTGGCATTCGATGATGCGGGGGCTGCGGTTTCCGTCCTCAAGTCAGAAAGGCGTTCGCGAAGGTCCGAGATCTCATCCCTGATGTCCGCGCCTTGCTTCGACTGCGCTGCCTGAATGGCGGCCAGCTCCGCGGCCTGCTTGGCATGCTCGGCCTGGAGGTTGGCGAGCACCGCAGACTGTCTCAGCTGCTCCCCCGGCATCGCCTTCAGGATGCTCACATAGTAGCGCAGTTTCGGGTAGACGCGCGGACCGACGACAGCAGCGCCTGCGACTGCGGCGACCAGCAGAATGATGACCGTTCGCGCCTTCCATGAGCGCAAACTTCTGGATGGGAGCTCCGCCAATTAACCGGTCCTTTGAAATTTGAAATTAGCGGAGCGTCTTCGGGTCGAGGTTGGTCGCGGTGACGCTGATATCGGTCCCTTCCCGCTTGAAGGACACCGTTCCGATCCTGACCATCCCCCCGTAATTGGGGCGGGCGTATTCATCCATGCTCGTCACGAGCGCGTAGATGACCTCGACGGTCGAAAAACTCCGATAGCGCTCGTCGTTCAACAGCTCGGAGACGTAGCGCTTTCCGGTCTCAACCAAGGTCGAATTGACATCATCTGCGGGCAGCGCGCGCAGCTTGTCGCGATCCGGTTGCAGGTTCAGCAGCATCAGCAATCGCTCGCCGCGCGGCGACGATGTTGCTGCGCGCAACGTCCAGCGCTTTCGGCGGCGTCTGAGCGGAGGCGCCGGACATTGGAAGAGCGACGACAAACGTCATCAGGCAGGCGATTAGCGGCTTCCACATACGCTTGGTCCACACCGGTTTGGCGTGGGGTACCAGACTTGAAATCTCAAGTCTACCTATATGGGGGCGGGCTTACCGATCGCGCGCTCCGCATGGTCAACTGGTCGCAGACACCACGGCTCAAGCCTTCGCCACGCTCGCATCGATCACGAGCTTGGCCACCGCGAGCGCCGACTGCGCCGGCCCCTCCTCCGACTGCTGGCCGGTGACGTAGATGCCTTCGATCAGCAGCAGCAGGGCGTCGCCGAGCACCGCGGGATGACGCGCGCCCATGAGGGCAGCGAGCTCGCGCAGGCGCTTGCGAAACAGCTTCTTGTGCGCTTCGGCGACCTGCCGCGCGGGATTGTCCCGCGCCGGATATTCCACGGTCGCGTTGCTGAGGCCGCAGCCGCGATAGCCCTTGCGCACGGCGCGCGTCGACAGCTCGCGGATATAGGCGAGCACGTGCTCGCGCGCATCCGAATAGGATTGTCCGCCGGGCTTCTCGAACCTCTCCCAGAAGTCGAGCTCGTAGTCGCGCATGTAGGCGGCGGCGAGATCGTCCTTGGAGGCAAAGCTGCGATAGAGGCTCGGCTTGGTGACGCCGGCCCGGTCGACCACCTCGTCGACGCCGACCGCGCGGATCCCCTCGCGATAGAACAGCTCGCTCGCGGAGGCACGGATCCGGTCGGCGGCGCGGACGGGGCGTTCCGCAGCGGGCTCGGTGGCTTTCTTCATGACGGCTCCTCCCGGATTTTCCAGACGGCACGCTTGACAATGTTACTAACCGGTACGTATACACGACGCATCGCAATACGTACCGGTAAGTAACATGCCAGAACCATCCATTCAAGCCGCCCCCATCTCGAGACGGCCGTTCGGCCAGAATTACGCCTTCGTCGTCGTCGCCGTGATCTTCCTTGCGCTGCTCGCCTCCGCCGGCCTGCGTTCAACGCCGGGCGTGCTGATGCTGCCGCTGCAGCACGCCTTCGGCTGGGACGTCGGCGTGATCTCCTCATCCGCCGCGGTCGGCATCTTCCTCTACGGCCTCGCGGGCCCGTTCGCCGCGGCGGTGATGCAGCGCTTCGGCATCCGCCGCACTGTGCTCGGCGCGCTCACGCTGATGTCGGTCTCGACCGGCATGAGCTATTTCATGACCGCGCCGTGGCAATTGTTCATGAGCTGGGGACTGCTCTCCGGCATCGGCTCGGGCGCGGTTGCCAACGTGCTCGGCGCCACCATCGTCAATCGCTGGTTCACCACCAATCGCGGCCTCGTCATGGGGCTGCTGACGGCGTCGACCGCAACCGGCACGCTGATCTTCATGCCGGGCCTCGCGGCGCTGGTGGAATGGGGCGGCTGGAAGCCGGTGGTGCTGACGGTGGCCGCATGCTGCGCGGCGCTGATTCCGCTGGTGTATTTTCTGGTGCCCGAGCGACCCGCCTCGGTCGGCCTGCGCTCGTTCGGCAACCAGCACGACGATCATGCGGCGCCGCCGGCGCAAGGCAATCCGTTCACCGCCGCGTTCTTAAATCTCGCGCGCGCCGCGAAGACGCGGGCGTTCTGGTTCCTGTTCGCCACCTTCTTCATCTGCGGCTTCACCACCAACGGTCTGGTCGGCACCCATCTGATCGCGTTCTGCGGCGACCATGGCATCGTCGAGGTGCAGGCGGCGAGCCTGCTCGCCTTGATGGGATTCTTCGACCTGTTCGGCACCACGCTATCGGGTTGGCTCACCGACCGTTTCGATCCGCGCAAGCTGCTGTTCCTGTATTATGGATTGCGCGGCCTGTCGCTGATCTACCTGCCCTATTCGGATTTCTCGCTGGTGAGCCTGTCGGTGTTCGCGGTGTTCTATGGTCTCGACTGGATCGCGACCGTGCCGCCGACGGTGCGGATCGCCAACGAGGCGTTCGGCGACAAGAACGCTCCGCTGGTGTTCGGCTGGGTGGTGGCAGGCCATCAGCTCGGCGCCGCCTGTGCCGCGTTCTTCGCCGGCTTCGTGCGCTCGGCCCAGGGCGATTATCTGCAGGCCTTCATGATCGCAGGCTTGACCGGCATCGTCGCGGCCGTGCTGTCACTGATGATCACGAGGCGGCCGGCGCAACCCGTGCTCGCCACGGCGTGACCACGCGCTGACTGAGAAGCAGCCCGGCCTTCCGGCGGACGCAGGTCGCCCACTACGAGTGGGTGTCCCACGTCCGCCGGTTGCTTTCGAGGCAAGACAGATATCAAGCGGGCAGGCCGGTCAAGGGCCATCCGTTTCAGTCCGGCTATTGCTCGAATTATTCCGTGAAGCCGTTGCGCGATCGAGAGCGATCTGCCAGTTTTTCAACCTTTCATAGACGGGCGTTCCAAGGGCTTGAGGCTATTTCACCCGCTTGTTGCAACTGCTTTTGGAAGCCCGGATCGGACACGGAACGCGTGAAGCA
>DASVOL010000994.1:0-3359 GCA_036383375.1 Bradyrhizobium sp.
CGAAGTCGCGGCCGCGACCGGCCGCCGCGTGGTGTTCTTCTGCGCCTTCGGCGAGCGTTCGGCGATGGCGGTGGCCGCCGCGAAGAAGGCCGGACTGGCGAACACCGCGCATATCGAAGGCGGCATGGATGCGTGGAAGAAGGCCGGCGGACCGGTGGTGATGGCGTAGATTTCGTAGCCCGTTAGCCCGCTCACAAATATCTCACCGTCACCCTGAGGTGCGAGCGAAGCGAGCCTCGAAGGGCGACGGCCCCGCTCCCTCGGCGCACGTGGAAATACTCGGGCCGCGCATCCTTCTAGACGCGCTGCGCGCTCCTCAGGATGACGGGACTTAGATTGCGGAGCGCGTCACCTACCGCGTCACCCGCTGCAGCTCCGCCGTCAACCGGTCCAGCGCATCGGCCAGCATCACGCCGCCGCACACCGTGAGCCGCTCGGGCAGCACGATTCGCTTGCTGTCCGGATAGAAGCGCTCCAGCGCCGGATGCAGCAGGAAGGCGCGGCCCTCATCCTCGGCGCGATCACCGGCCTCCGACACCAGGATGAAATCCGGCCGCAATTTCACGATCGCCTCCAGCGAGGCAAATCCGCCCGCGTCGAGCCCGAGCTCACCGGCCGTATTGGTCAGGCCGGTCGCCGCCAGCAGCGAGCTGATCAGGCTGCTGTCACCCGAGACAAAGCCGCGGCGCTCCAGCGGCAGCACGCGATAGTGATGAACACTCGCCACCGCCCGCGCCCGGGCGATCGCCGCATCGATGCGCGCGATCTCGGCCTGCGCGCGATCCGGATGCTGCACCACATCGCCCATCGCGCGGATCTGGTCCCGCACCTCGTCCAGCGTGCGCGGCACATTGAACTCGACGAGGCGCAGCCCCTGCGCCTTCAAGAGATCGCGCGTCGCGCGCTTGTCGAACAGGCTGACGACGACAAGGTCGGGCTTGAGCAACAGCACGTCCTCGGCTCCGCCCGACAGAAGCGGATAGTTTCGCGCTTTCTCGGCGGCCCAGGACTGCCAGGCATCGCGCGAAAAGCGGCTCAGCCCGAGGATCTGGTCCGGATCAGCCAGCGACAGCACCAGTTGGTCGCTGCAAACATTCATCGAGACGATGCGCGGTCCAGCGGCCGAGGCGGCTGCACACGACATCAGCCATGCTGCCGCGGCCAAAGCTGCGAGACGCAGCATCCTCATCACACGTCCGCCCACGGCACGATCACTGTCTCACGCTGAAATTCGGCGCGATAGGCGCGGACCCGGAACACGCTTGCGAGGACCGCTTCTGACAACGCCGCATCCGGCGCGCCTTGCGCCGCGAGCCGTCCCTCCGACAGCACCAGCACATGATCGGCAAAGCGCGCGGCGAGCCCGAGATCGTGGGTCACCACGATGACCAGCACGCCGGTGTCGGCGACGTTGCGCAGCTTCTGCATCACGTCGATCTGGTGACGCGGATCGAGCGAGGCTGTCGGCTCGTCGGCGAGGATCACCGGCGCCTCCACCGCCAGCACGCGGGCCAGCGCGACGCGGCTGCGTTCGCCGCCGGAGAGCTCGGTGACGCGGCGGTCGCCGAACTCGGTGACGTCGACCGCCTGCATCGCGCGCAGCACCGCCTCGACATCCTTCGGCGACAGCCGCGCCGGATCGGTCGCGCCATGCGGATAGCGGCCGAGCGCCACGATATCGCGCGCCGGCAGCGGCCAATGCACCAGGTGCCCCTGCGGCAGATACGCAAAGCGCTTGGCGCGCTCGCGCAGCGGCAGCGACGCCAGCGCGTCGCCACCGATCCTGATCTCGCCATCGGAGGGGATCAGCCCGGCCAGCGCACGCAGCAGCGTGGTCTTGCCGGCGCCGTTCGGGCCGACCAGCGCGACCAGATGGCCGGCCTCCAGCGACTGCGAAACATCGTGCAGCACCTTGCGGCTGCCGAGCGAGGCGTTGAGCGCGGTGGCGGCGAGCAGCGTCATGCCACGCCTCCGCCCAGCGCGCGGCGTTCGCGCATGATCAGATACAGGAAGAACGGCACGCCGATGATCGAGGTCAGCACGCCGACCTTGATGTCCGAGGTCGAGGGGATGATGCGCACCGCGATATCGGCGGCGAGCAGCAGCGCCGAACCGGTGAGCGCGCTCGGCACCAGCAGCCGCGTGGGATCGTGACCGATCAGTGGGCGCATCAGATGCGGCGCAATGAGACCGATGAAGCCGATCGTGCCTGACACCGCGACCGCACCGCCGACGCCGAGCGCAACACCCGCGATCACGAGCAACCTTAGGCGTCCGACATCGACGCCGAGGCTCTGCGCCGCCTCCTCACCGAGCGTCAGCGCGCGGAACGCGCTCGCCTGGCTGAGCAGGACGGCGGCGCCCGCGATGATGAAGGGCAGTGCCAGCGCCACATGCTGGAAGCTGCGATCCTCCAGCGAGCCGAGCAACCAGAATGCGATCTCCAGCACCACGAACGGATTGCTCGAGAGGTTCATCACCAGCGCGGTCGCAGCCCCGGCAAAGCTCGAGATCGCAAGCCCGGCGAGGATCAGGATCAGCAGCCCGGCATTGCGGCCGGCGATCGCGAGCAGCGCGAACACCGAGCCGAACGCGGCGACGATCGCCACCACCGGCAGCGCATAGGACCGCACATCGGCGAGGCCGAGCGCGATCACCAGCACCGCGCCGAATGCCGCCGATTGCGGCGCCCCGAACAGCGACGGCGAGGCCAGCGGATTGCGCAGCAGGCCCTGGAGCGCCGCGCCCGATAGCCCGAGAATACCGCCGATCGCGAACGCCAGAATGGTGCGCGGCAGCCGGATCTCGCGCACGATCACCTGCGCCACATCGCTGCCGCCGCCGAACAGCGCCTCGATCACCGCAAGCGGCGACAGCCGCACCGGCCCGATGCCGAGCGAGAGCACCAGCAGCAGGACCACGAGCGCGAGCAGCGCCGCGGTGGCGCTCCACCGGCGCCGCGCCGCGACCTCGGCCGCCAAGGCAAAATCCTGCACGCTCATTGGATCCATGCTCTTACAGCGATCGCCGTGGCAGACAAGCGACACCCGACAAAAACCGTGGCCAGCTGGCCGTCGCCCGACCGCCGCCGGATTGACTTTGCTGCCCGGCCGAACCCTAGATGAACATGACGGTTCTTTAACGAGATGAAAAGGGAATGCGGTGCGGGGAAACCTCCCCAACGCCGCGGCTGCCCCCGCAACTGTATGCGGTGAATCCTTCGTCAGATGCCACTGGGAATCTCGGTCCTGGGAAGGCGACGAAGGGTAACGACCCGCGAGCCAGGAGACCTGCCGTCAGCCGTGGTCACACGCGAAGATGCCGGTCGGGGAGTACAGGCATGAGCTTCACCTGACGCG
>DASVOL010000995.1:0-3831 GCA_036383375.1 Bradyrhizobium sp.
GTTGATGAAGAAGGACGACGTCACGTGTCCGCGCTGCGGGGCTGGATTCCGGCGCCTTGAGCTGTCATCCGGATCGGGAAACAAGGGCGAGTATCGCTGCCCGGTCTGCGAGACAACCCTCGAGCAGTTCGATGGCGACACGCTCGTGGCCTACCGCCTGACGATCCAACCTTCGATTCGCGGGCTGAAGACCGGATAGCCGCCCTGCTGCGTGGAATGCCGACGCAATCCTTCGATCACGATCGCCGCTTGAGCACGTAGCTGTCCATGATCCAGCCGTGCCGCTCACGCGCATCCCGGCGCGCGGCGACGATGCGAGGTCCGACCTCGGCCAACTCGCCCGCCATGAGGATCTGATCGGGCATGCCGAGATAGGCGCCCCACCAGATCTTCAAGCCCTCCGGATCCAGCGTCTGGAATGCCGCGCCGCCATCGAGCATCACGACGATGGTGTCGACGCCATCAGGCCAGCCGCCCTCGCGGAGCCGCCGGCCGGTCGTGACCAGGAACGGCTCGCCGATCTCGTTGAGCGGCAGCGCATGCGCCGCGCAGAGCGCCTGGATCGACGTGATGCCCGGGATCACCTCGATCGACGGCAGCGGATCGAGCCGTTGCGCGATCCGCAAGCTCGAATCGTAGAGCGAGGGGTCGCCCCAGATCAGCAGGGCGACGCGCCCCTCGCCGCCGAGATGGCGCGCGATTTCCTGTGACCAGGTTGCGGCGACCGCATCGTGCCAATCGTCGACGCCCTTGCGATAGTCCTCCTCACCGCTGTCACGCACCGGCAGATCGAACTCGGCAACGCGCGTGCGGTCGTTGTTCAACGCTTCTGCGCAGATCGTTCGGCGCAAGTCCGCGAGGTCCGACTTCGCGGTCCCCTTGCGCGGGATCAGCACCAAGTCGGCGGCATTGATGGCGGCCATCGCAGAAAGCGTGAGCTGCCGTGGATCGCCGCAACCAATACCGATCAGGGACAGCATCAGCATGGCCGTATCAACCTTGCTCCGGCGCCAACGCACCGAACAGAATGACGGCAGCCGCCGTGGCAGCGCCTGCCTGCGTCAGCCGTTCGGCGAGCTCTGCAATTGTGGTGCGGACCAGCCGCTCGTCGGCATGGCCGAGCGACTCCGCGAGCAGCGCAGGCGTGTCGGGGGAAAGGCCATGCGCGATCAGCTTGGCGACCAGCGCCGGAAAGGTGCGCCGGCCCATATAGACCACGGTGGTCGCTTCCGGATCGGCCAGCGCCGCCCAGTTCAAATCTGCCGGCAACTCGCCGGTGACATCGGCGCCGGTCACGAACTGGACCCGGCGCGAGGTCAGCCGTCGCGTTAGCGGAATGCCGGCCTGCGCCGCCGCGACCGAGGCCGAGGTCACGCCCGGAATGATCTCGTAGCCGATGCCGGCCGCGCGCAACGCCTCGATCTCCTCTTCGAGCCGGCCAAAGATGCCGGCGTCGCCGGATTTCAGCCGCACCACGCGCACGCCAGCGGCCGCGTAGTCGACCAGCAGCCGGCTGACATGATGCTGCTTCGTCGAGAGACGGCCGGCGCGCTTGCCGACTGCGACGAGATTGGCGCCTGTGCGCGCGAGATCGAGGATCGCGCCCGAGGCGAGGTCATCGTAGAGAACCACGTCGGCCTCGCGCAGCCGCGCGGCTCCCTTCATGGTCAGAAGCTCGGGATCGCCGGGGCCAGCCGAGACGAAGGAGACGAATCCGCTCATCGGTCCTCCGCAATCAGATGGAAGAATGTACCCGTTGCGTTGCCGCGCCGCGATCCGGTCTCGGCCACGATCGCACCGGTCGCATCACGTACCACCGCAAGCGGCGTATCCGGCTGCGCGATGATCGTCGAATAGTGAAATTCGTGGCCGCGCAAGCGCGCGCCTGGACCATGTCCGGGCATCGCAGCGGCAAGCTCGGCGAGCCGGTAGCCCAGATGCATGCGGCGCTTGGCATAGCTGGTCTCGAGGCCGAGCAATCCCGCCATCGGGTGGCGCACGCCTTCGGCATCGGTCAACGCGGCGCCCAGCACCATGTAGCCGCCGCACTCGCCGTGCACCGGCCTCGTCTCCGCGAAAGCGCGCAACTGCCCAAGAAATCGCATGTTGGAAGCAAGGCGCGCCGCATGCAGTTCAGGATAGCCACCGGGCAGCCAGCACACATCGGCGTCCGCGTCGGGACCTTCGTCGGCGAGCGGCGAGAACGCCACGATCTCGGCGCCGGCCGCGCGCCAGGCTTCCAGCATATGCGGATAGACGAAGGAGAATGCGGCGTCCCGCGCGAGCGCGATGCGCTGGCCGGGCGGCGTGATCTTGAGGCCCTGTGCGGTTGATTGCGGCAACCAGGCGCGGGCCGATTGCAACACGGCGTCGAGATCGACATGCTCGACGACGAAGCGCGCGGCCTCGTCGATCAGACCGTCGATCTGGGTCTGCTCCTCGGCCTGCACGAGGCCGAGATGACGCTTCGGCAAGGCGATCTCCGCGTGGCGGGGCAGCTCCCCCAACACCGGAATGCCCGCACCCGCCATCGCACTGCGCACCAGCGCTTCGTGCCGCGCACTGGCGACGCGGTTGAGCACGACGCCGGCAAGCCGCACGCCGGCGCGAAAATCGCGCAATCCTGCTGCAACTGCCGCCGCCGTCTGTGCCTGGCCGGAGGGATCGATCACCAGCAGCACGGGCCATCCCATCATCTCGGCGATATCGGCGGTGGCGCCGGTACCCGAGACGCCACGGGTAGCGACGCCGTCGAACAATCCCATCGAGCCTTCAGCCAGCACGAGGTCGGCGTCCGCGCCGCGGCCTGCCAGATGCGCGATCGCCTCGCGCGCCATCGCCCAGCTATCGATGTTGACGGATGCGCGTCCCGTCGCGACCGCGTGAAAGGCGGGATCGATATAGTCAGGCCCGCTCTTGAGGCATTGCACCGTCAGCCCGCGACTGCGATAGGCGCGCGCCAGCGCCAGGGTCAGCGTCGTCTTGCCGGCGCCTGATGCCGGCGCCGAGATCACAAGCCCCGCGGTCATTGCGACGATCCCGGAAAGCGCGGCTCTGCGCCGACCGGCCGGTAACGGCGGTCGTAGTCGGCCGCATAAAGGCGACTCTCCGCGAATTCGCCCGCGCCGAGCGTCTTGCCGACCAGGATCAGCGCGGTGCGTTCGAGCTCGGGGCCGACCGCCGCATCGAGGGTCGCAAGCGTGGCGCGCACGATGCGCTGCTCCGGCCAGCTCGCGCGCCAGACGATCGCCACCGGACAGTCCGCGCCGTAATGCGGCGTGAGCTCGGCAACGACCTTGTCGAGCAGATGGATCGACAGATGGATCGCCAGCACTGCGCCGGTCGCGGCAAAGGCTGCGAGCGTCTCGCCATCAGGCATCGCACTCGCCCGACCCGGGGTGCGCGTCAGCACCACCGATTGCGCAAGACCGGGCAGCGTCAGTTCGGCCTCCAGTGCCGCCGCAGCCGCCGCGAAAGCCGGCACGCCGGGCGTGACCGAATAGGGAATCTGCAACGCGCGCAGCCGGCGCAGCTGCTCGCCCATCGCCGACCAGATCGAGAGATCACCCGAATGCAGCCGCGCGATGTCCTTGCCCTCGGCATGCGCCGCGGCGATCTCGGCGATGATGTCATCGAGCGACATCGATGCCGTGTTGACGATGCGCGCATCCTTCGGGCAGTGCGCCAACACGCCCTCGGGGACCAACGATCCGGCGTAGAGGCAGACCGGACAGGAGGCGATGAGATCGCGGCCGCGCAGGGTCAGGAGATCGGCGGCGCCTGGCCCCGCGCCGATGAAATGCACCGTCATTCGCCGTCTCCTTCTGCGAT
>DASVOL010000996.1:0-1929 GCA_036383375.1 Bradyrhizobium sp.
TCGTGGTCGCTGGCAAGACCTTCAAGTACGGCGCCGCCGGCGTCGAGGGACTGGCCGGCAACAAGCGCGTCATCATCGCGATCTCGCGCGGCGGCTATTACGGCGCCGACACGCCGATGGCCGCGCTCGAGCACCTCGAGACTTATCTGCGCGGCGTGTTCGGCTTCATCGGCGTCAAGAATCTCGAGCTGATCCCCGCCGACGGAATCCAGGTCGGTCCCGAGCATCGCGAGAAGGCGGTCGCGGGCGCGCTGCAGGCCGCCGGCAGCCTGAATGCCGCCTGACGTGATCACATTCCTGCCGTCACCTCGGTGGCGGCAGGCCGCTTCAGGTGGGAGAAGTCAGAACCAGACGCCTTGAATGCCGAAGATGACGGCGACGAGCGAGATCAACAAACCGATTCCGGAAAACAGCGCGACCGTTACAAACTGCGCGGAGTCTGAATTTTCATTTTCGGACGTAGACGAAACCGGGATCGGCGTCGAAATGCGGGCTGCTTTCGGCATAAAGGAACTCCAAAATGATTCCGTGGTGAAAAAATCCCCGCCCATTCAGGAGTCCGGCGAGTACGTCAAAGGTTCAATACGCGCGATAGTAGTCGCGCACGAAATCGGCCGGTGTGAACCGCTTCACACCGGCCGATCATTACAATGAGAAACAAACTAGCCGCGATAGATCGGCGCGCCGGCGGGAGATGCCGTTGCACCGCCATCGATGAACAGTTCCTGCCCCTGCACATGCGCCGCGTCGTCGGATGCGAGGAACAACACGGTCTTCGAGATGTGATCGGGTTCACCGATCCGTCCGAGCGGCGTGGACTTGCCGATCCGCTGCTCGAACGCCTTCTCCGCCTCGGGCGTTGCAATCGCCGCGCCCCAGATCGGCGTACGCACCGCGCCCGGCGCCACCACATTGACGCGGATGTTGCGCGGCGACAGCTCTGAGGCCATCACCCGCGCCATCGCGCGCACGCCGGCCTTGCTCGCCGCGTAGGCCGAATAGCCGGGATTGCCGAGCACCGAAATCACCGAGCCGTTGAGGATGATGGACGCGCCGTCGTTGAGATAAGGCGCGACCGCCTGCACGGTGAAGAACACGCCGGTGAGATTGGTGCGGATCACATTTTCGAATGCGGCGAGCGTGGTGCCGCCGACCGGCGTCTGGCCGGGAATGCCGGCATTGGCGAACAGCACGTCGTACTTGCCGAACTTCTCCGCGCCCTGCTTCACCGCGGCTTCCAGCGCCGCGACATCGGTGGCGTCAGCCACCACCGCGAACGCGTTCGGCCCGAGTTCCCGCGCCGCCGCCGCGAGCGTCTCCTTGTTGCGCCCGGTGATGACGACCTTGGCACCTTCGGCAACGAACAGCTTTGCTGTCGCGAGCCCAATGCCGCTGTTGCCGCCGGTGATCAACGCCGTCTTGTTCGCCAGTCTCATGTCCGCCTCCAGTTGGTTGCATTATTAAACTTCATTGCCTACCTAGGGCATACGGTTTAATATTGCAACCACACAAGCCCGTGATGGCCCGACTTTCGGAGCGTGCGTCGTGAAACGAACCAGCCTTGCAGGCGACAGCTGTCCGGTGGCGCGCGCGCTCGACGTGTTCGGCGACTGGTGGTCGCTCCTGATCATCCGCGACGCGAGCCTCGGCCGGCGCCGCTTCGGCGAATTCCAGGCCAGCCTCGGGTTGGCGAAGAACATCCTCACCACACGGCTGCGCACGCTGGTCGAGCGCGGCATCTTGAAGACAGTCCCCGCCTCCGACGGCAGCGCCTATCAGGAATATGTCCTGACGCCGAAGGGCCACGGCATCTTTCCGATCCTGGTCGCGCTCCGGCAATGGACCGAGGAGTTCGACGACCATCCGGACGAGATCGCGACCATCATGGTCGATCGCGACAAGGGCAAGCCGGTGAAGAAGCTCGCGCTG
>DASVOL010000997.1:0-5084 GCA_036383375.1 Bradyrhizobium sp.
GTCGGCCTCGTGGTGACGCCCGCGCTGATCCGCGGCTGGCTCGGGCTACCGATGCTGGGCGTCGCCAGCGCCGCTGTCGCTTCCACGGTCTCGGGCGTCGTCACGCTGCTCTGGCTGCATGTCCACATGCTCAGACACAAGCATCCGCTCGCCTTCGACGCCGCGTTCCTGCGCGCGATGCGGCCGAACGGCGCGCTGCTGCGCATCGTGCTGCGGCTCGGTATTCCGACCGCAATCGGCATGGTGGTGGTCTCGCTCGCTGAACTGGTGCTGCTCGGCCTCGTCAACGGCTTCGGCTCGGACGCCACGGCCGCCTATGGCGCAGTCAACCAGGTGATCGGCTATGTGCAGTTTCCGGCGATCTCGATCGCGATATCCGTGTCGATCTTCGGCGCGCAGGCGATCGGCCGCGGCGATGCCAACCGGGTCGGCGCCATCGTTCGCACCGGGATCGAGATGAACCTCGCGCTGACCGGCGGACTGGTGGTGCTCGGTTATCTCTTTGCGCGGCCCTTGATGGGCCTCTTCATCGTCGATGGCGCGGTGCTCGCGCTCGCGCAGCAGCTTCTCTACATCGTGCTGTGGAGCATGGTGCTATTCGGCATGGCGACGGTGTTCTCGGGCGCGATGCGTGCCGGCGGCACGGTGTGGATACCGCTGTTCATCTCGATCCTGGCCATGGCGCTGGTCGAGGTGCCGGTCGCGGTCGTGCTCAGCCGCATCATGGGCGTCAGCGGCATCTGGATCGCCTATCCCGCCACCTTCGCAACCATGTTCGTGCTGCAGATGGCCTATTACGCCCTGGTATGGCGCAAGCAGACCATCAAGCGGCTGATTTGACATCGCGCGCCGCGGCTCACATGATGAGTATCATATTCTACTGATGGCGCCTGCGGCAGCAGGCCCATGCTAGGCACAAGCTGGACAAGCCGAGGGGAGAGACCGCCGTGAGCCCAAATCCGCAATTCCTGTTCGATTTCGGCAGCCCCAATGCCTTCCTCAGCCACGAGGCGATCCCGGCGATCGAGCAGCGCACCGGCGTCAAGTTCGAATATGTCCCGATCCTGCTCGGCGGCATCTTCAAGGCCACCAACAACAAGTCACCGGCCGAGACGCTGGCCGGCGTCAAGAACAAGCCGGATTTCATGAAGATCGAGACCGAGCGCTTCCTCAAGCGCTTTGGCGTCAGGCCCTACACCTGGAACCCGTTCTTCCCGGTCAATACGCTGAACCTGATGCGCACGGCGGTCGCCGCCCAGCTCGAGGGCGTGTTCGAGAAGTATATCGAGGCGGCTTTCCACCACATGTGGGTCGAGCCGAAGAAGATGGACGATCCGGAAGTCGCCGGCAAAGCCATCGCTTCCTCTGGCTTGGATGCCGCCAAACTGTTCGCGCGTGCGCAGGACGCCGACGTCAAGGCCAAGTTGATCGCGAACACCCAGGCGGCCGTGGAGCGCGGCGCGTTCGGCTCGCCGACCTTCTTCGTTGGCAACGAAATCTTCTTCGGCAAGGAGCAGCTGCGCGAAGTCGAGGAACTGGTGTCGGGAAAGTGAGATGAGCGAATGCACAATTGCGGGTAGCGAATAGCAGGCTTACGCCCTTATCTACTCGCCATTCGCTATCCGCCCCTCCCCGCGGGCAACAACAAAGAAGGACAAATTCCCATGCGCGTTCTCGTGGTCGGCGCCGGTGCGATCGGCGGTTATTTCGGCGGCCGGATGCTTCAGGCCGGCCGCGACGTGACTTTTCTCGTCCGGCCGCGCCGCGCCTCCGAGCTCGCCTCCGCCGGGCTCGTGATCAAGAGCCCGAACGGCGACGTCACGCTGAGCAATCCGCCGACCGTGCAGGCCGACAGACTGTCGGACAAGTTCGACGTCGTGCTGTTGAGCTGCAAAGCGTTCGATCTCGAGGATGCGATCAAGTCCTTTGCGCCAGCGGTCGGCGACAAGACCGCGATCATTCCGCTGCTCAACGGCATGCTGCACCTCGATGCGCTCGACAAGACGTTCGGCGCTCAGCACGTGCTCGGCGGCCTCTGCGCGATCGCGGCGACGCTGAACGAGAAGCGCGAGGTGGTGCAGCTGCAGCCGATGCAGTCGCTGGCTTTCGGCGAACGCGCCGGCGGCCTGTCGGACCGGGTGGGCGCGATCGCCGAGACCTTCTCCGCGATCAACGGTGCGGCCGCCAGCGACCACATCATGCAGGACATGTGGGAGAAGTGGGTGTTCCTGGCGTCGCTCGCCGCCTCCACCAGCCTGATGCGGACCTCGGTCGGCAACATCCTGGCCGCACCGGGCGGCAAGGATTTCCTACTCGGCATCCTCGACGAATGCAGCGCGATCGCGGCCGATGCTGGCCACATGCCGGGCGGTCCGTTCTTCCAGCGCACCCGCGGGCTGCTCACGACCGAAGGCTCGCCGATGACCGCATCGATGTTCCGCGATATCAAGGCGGGGCTGCCGGTCGAGGCCGACCATGTGATCGGCGACCTGATCGTGCGCGCCGATGCCGCCAAGATCCCGGTGCCGAAACTGCGCACCGCCTACACGCATCTCAAGGCGTATGAGAAGCAGCGGCAGGCGTAACACAAGCAGTGTCGTCCCTGCGAAAGCAGGGACCCATACGCCGCGGCCTCACGATTTGAGGCGGTCGGGGTTGATATCTCTTCAAGACAATTGAAGCCGGTGGTTATGGGTCCCTGCTTTCGCAGGGACGACACCGTTTTCGCCGCTACAAATGCGCCAGGTAATGCGCGAGCGCGGTGATCTCTTCGTCGCTCAAGGGATACGCCACATCGGCCATAGCCGCCTGCGCGCCGCCGGAGCGGGCGCCCGACTTGTAGTCGTGCAGTGCCTTGACGAGATATTCCTCGCGCTGGCCGGCGATGCGCGCGACCGCCTTGGTGCCGGCGAACGTGTCGCCATGGCATGAGGCGCAGCGGCGACCGGCGGCGGCCTGCTTGCCCTTTTCCGACAGGTCCGGATTGTCGTCCTTGCTGCCCTTGAATGGCGTCAGCGAGGCGAAATAGGCGCCGAGATTGCGGATGTCCTCGTTGCTGAGCTGCTCGACGATCGGCTGCATCTGCTCGTTCTTGCGCGCACCGGCACGGAAGAACACCAGCTGCCATTGAATGAACTGGTCGAGCTGACCGGCGAGCGAGGGAATGTTCTCGGTCTGCGAGATGCCGTTGTCGCCATGGCAACCGGCGCAGATTTCGGCCTTCTCCTTGCCGGCGGCGACGTCGGCTGCCTTGGCAAAAGATGTCATCGCGATTGCCGACGCGAACAGGATTCCGAGGGACGCGATACGCATTGCCAGTTCTCTCCACGTGTCATTGCCGGGCTTGACCCGGCAATCCATCTGGCTTGCAGAAGGGTTCTTGTTGGGATGGATGCCCGGATCCCGTCTTCGCCAAGGCTTCGACGGGGCTCCGGTCTCAGGCACGCCGCAGCCTTGGCG
The DNA here is from genome assembly GCA_036383375.1 of Bradyrhizobium sp. Taxonomy (GTDB): domain Bacteria; phylum Pseudomonadota; class Alphaproteobacteria; order Rhizobiales; family Xanthobacteraceae; genus Bradyrhizobium. The sequence goes on from DASVOL010000997.1 coordinate 3,460, forward strand.
AAGGCGGCAAGTCCGGGCATGACGAGTCTGTTCCGTAGCTTGCCAAACCAAGCAAACGGGGCTGCAGCCGCCTCGAAGGCCACCGCAGCCCCGCTGCCTTCAACCGTTACTTCTTGCTGTAGCTGATGCGATAGATCGCACCGGCCCAGTCGTCGGCGACGAGGATGGAGCCATCCTTGTCGAGCAGGATGTCGGCGGGACGGCCGAGATAGCCCTGGTCACCCTGGATCCAGCCGTCGGCGAAGATCTCCTGCTTGGCGTTCTTGCCGTCGGGGCTCGCGGTGATCTTCACGATGCGGCCGCCCTGGTACTTGTGCCGGTTCCAGGAGCCGTGCTCGGCGATCAGGATGCTGTTCTTGTACTCGGCCGGGAATTGGCTGCCGGTATAGAACTTCATGCCGAGCGGAGCGACGTGGGCGCCGAGATTGTACACCGGCGGGGTGAACTCCGAGCACTTGTGACCCATCGCGAACTTGGTGTCCGGCAGATTGCCCTGGTGGCAGTAGGGATAGCCGAAGTGCTCGCCCATCTTCGAGATCATGTTGAGCTTGTCGCTCGGCAGATCGTCGCTGATCCAGTCGCGGGCGTTTTCGGTGAACCAGTACTTGCCGGTGCGCGGGTCGACGTCGCCGCCGACCGAGTTACGCACGCCGAGCGCCCAGATTTCCGCATTGCCGGTCTTGGGATCGACGCGGCGGATCTGCGACACCGAGGTCGGCGGGATGCCGATGTTGAAGGGAGGTCCGAACGGAATATAGAACCAGCCGTCCTTGTCGACGGCGATGTATTTCCAGCCATGCGCCGCATACGACGGCATGTCGTCATACACCACCTTGCCGCTGCCGAGATTGTCGAGATTGGCTTCGGCATTGTCGTACCGGATCAGCTTGTCGACCGCGATGACGTAGAGCGCACCGTCGCGGAACGCGAGGCCGGTCGGCATGTTCAGGCCCTTGAGGATGGTCTTGACCTCTTTCTTGCCGTTGTTGTCCTTGATCGCATAGACGTTGCCGAGGCCGAACGAGCCGACGAACAGCGTGCCCTTGTCGCCCCAGGCCATCTGCCGCGCCGCGAGCACGTTCGAGGCATAGACCTCGATCTTGAAGCCCGGCGGCAGCTTGATCTTCTTCATCATGGTGGCGAGTTCGGCGTCGGACGCGCCGGTCGGCGGACCGGACGGCGGGGCAAGGCCCTTCTGCGCTTCGGTCTCGTCGCCGAGGAACCAGTCATCCGGCGGATGGGTCCAGAATTCCTTGGTGCCGGACTCGTACTTCTTCAGCGCCCGGTTCTTGTCAGTTTGTTGCTGCGCATTGGCGAAGGTTGTCCCCGCCAGCAGCGCAATCGCCGCGAACGCAAGTATGGATCGATTGAAAGCCGATTTCATCGCGTCACTCCCCTACGCAAGCCGTTGCAGCTTGCCTGTTATTGATTTTGAACGCCTTGAGAGATGATGGTGGCGGTCTGTGAGGTAGGTCAGACGGCAAAATGGTAGCACATCCATCGACGCTGAAAAGCGCGTGCAATGGTGTGCGCTGCGTCAAAACAAGTTGAGACGAAATTTGAGACGAAATTTTCTCGCGCTGGCTGCCTGATAACAAGGCATTCTGCACCGCAGCGTAATATTC
>DASVOL010000998.1:0-5477 GCA_036383375.1 Bradyrhizobium sp.
CGCCATCTTCCATCGCGGATATAAGTCGGTGGGTTACGCCTTCGGCTAACCCACCCTACGCGCCGCGCTGTTATTCCTTCAACGTGATCGCAAGCCCGCTGAGATCGACATTGGCCATCAGCCCGATCTGCTTGCCGCTCAATTCGAGCACCGCGCCATTCTGGTTGGTCAAGAGGATGCCGCGCACGCCGGCGCCGAGCGCAACGCCCATGCCCGCTGCGGCGTAGACGCCGGCGATATCCTGGGCGCGGCGGATGTTGCGCACCCGCCCCTGCAACGTGGTCTGAGAGCCGCCGAACACGAGACCATAGTCCAGCCCGCCGGCGGTGAGCCCGTAGGTCTGGCCGTGGAAGGTCAGAACGCCCTTGCCGGCGGAGCCGCCGAAGAACCAGCCGCCCTTGAAGATGACGAGCGTCACCGCGCCCTCGTCGGCCAGCGCGGCGGACGAGCCGGTGAGCAGCGCCAGCGCGAACAGCACGGCGCGAGCAGCGGATGACAATCTCATGGGGAGTTCTCCGGACGAAGTGAAGCGAATCGCGGCAATCCAACCGAGCGGCGGCACGTTCAAAATGCCGGCAAAACACGCGGGATTGCGCTTGTTCCTGTTATTGCGGAGTCTATCATCGCCCACGCAGCCACGCGACCATTGGCGCATGCGCGGCCACCGCTTTGCGCCATCGCTGAGGAGTTTGCGCAACAGGGACCCGCACCGATGCACGATTTCACCCCAGTTTCCGGCCTTCTCGGCGGCGCGCTGATCGGCCTCGCTGCGTCGCTCTTGATGCTGCTGACCGGGCGGATCGCAGGGGTCACCGGCATCGTCGGCGGCCTGCTTCAGCCCGATACCGCCGACCGCAGCGCCGATCGTTCCTGGCGCATCGCGTTCATCGCGGGGCTGATCGCGGCGCCCTTGATTGCGGCGCTATTCGGCGCGCCGCTGCCGCGGCCGGCGATGAATGCAAGCCTTGCGGTGATCGCGATCGCGGGCCTCCTGGTCGGATTCGGCACAAGGACGGGCAATGGCTGCACCTCGGGCCACGGCGTCTGCGGCTTCGCGCGGCTGTCCGGCCGCTCGATCGTGGCGACGTTCATCTTCATGACGGCGGCGATCGTCACGGTTGCGATCGTCAGGCACGGGATCGGAGGCTAGCCATGTCGGTACTTGCAAGCTTCCTCTGCGGCCTGATCTTCGGCGCGGGCCTTCTGATCTCGGGCATGACCGATCCGCAGAAGGTGCTCGGCTTCCTCGATCTGTTCGGCGCGTGGGATGCGACGCTCGCCTTCGTGATGGCGGGAGCCGTTGCCGTCGCAGCAACCGGCTTTGCGATCGCGCGGCGGCGCACGGCGCCCGCCTTCTCGGCGCGCTTCCTCTGGCCCGACCGCAACGACATCGATGCGCCGCTGGTCGGTGGCGCAATCCTGTTCGGCATCGGCTGGGGCCTCGCCGGCATTTGCCCCGGGCCGGCGCTGGTCAATCTTGCCGGGCTTTCGCTGCCGATCGTGGTGTTCGTCATCGCGATGCTGGCAGGCATGATCGGCCAGAACCTCTTCGGCAAGAATCTCTGGCGCCGCCGCACGCTGGCGCCGCGCATCGAAAATCCTCCACTTCCATCTCGCGCAGACGGGTGATCCCATGACAACGATCAAGCACTTCCCTCCTCCGCCCGGCGTCACGGCGCCACCGCTCTCGTTCGGCGCCCGCGTCGGCGATCTGCTGTTCATCTCGGGCATTCCCGGCTTCGACGCCAACCGCGAGCTGCCCGATGGCTTCGAGGCGCAGTTCGCCAACGTCGTCACCAATTTCAAGCGCGTGCTGACCGAGGCCGGCGCCACGATGCGCGATCTCGTCAAGGTCAACGTGCTGCTGACCCGCGCCAGCGACGTTGCGACGATGAACGTGCTGTATGCCGGCGCGTTCGGCCCCGCGCCCTATCCCGCGCGCACCACCTGCGTCGTGGTGGCGCTGCCCAATCCGAAGATGCTGATCGAGATCGAGGGCGTGGCGTCCGTGAAGGGGTGATGATTCCATCCTGACGGCTCGCTTTCACAGTGTCGTCCCTGCGAAAGCAGGGACCCATAACCACCGAAGCGCATTGTTGTGCGACGCTGGAACGACGAGTCCGATTCACAACGCCCGCCGCGGAGTATGGGTCCCTGCTTTCGCAGGGACGACGACGTGGAGAGAGCTGCGCTTCGATCCCAACACCCCCTACGCCGCTGCGCAGACGTTCGCTAAAACAACGACCCCTGCCCGTCGTCCTCGCGCACCGGCGCCTTGCGCGCTGCTGTCTTCTTCGCCGCTGGCGCATCTTCCGCGGCGATCTCTTCCGCGGTCATCGGCAGCAACAGTTGCGCATCGTCGTTGGCGACGGCATTGACGCGCATCGTCACCTGGTGCCAGGCGAACTCGCCGACGTCGGGGCCCTTCAGCATCGGCATCACATCGTCGACATCATTGGGCAGGCAGTCGAGCCAGCGCGCGAATTGCTCGGGCCGGATCGTGACGGGCACGCGGTGATGCAGTTGCGCAAGATCGGGGCTCGCGGGCGCGGTGACGATCGCAACCGTGTCCTGCTCCTCGCCGTTCGGCCCCATCCAGGTCTCGGCGAGCGCGGCGAAGGCGAGCGGATGGCCGTCGCGGCGATGGATGAAGAACGGCCGCTTGCGGCCGCCGGCATCCTGCCATTCGTAATAGCCGTCGGCCGGGATCAGCGCGCGGCGCCGCTTGATCGCGTTCTTGAACGCCGGCTTCTCCCGCACCGTCTCGGAGCGGGCGTTGATCAGCAGCGAGAACGTGCGGGGATCCTTGACCCAGGAAGGGATCAGGCCCCAGCGCATCAGTTGAAAATGCCGGCCGCCATTCTGCAGCAGCACGACGGGGATCGGCTGGGTTGGCGCAACATTATACCGCGGCGGAAAATTCGGCTGCTCGATGTAGCCGAACATCTCTCGCAAGGCCGCCGGCGGCGAGGTAATGACAAAGCGTCCGCACATATCCTGTCCAGGGTGGTATCCGTTTATTCCGCCTTAACTTGGACCGTTAAAGACTGCGACCAATGACCTCAACGGCCGCCATAGCGGGCTCTCGCCCGCGACCGACGTACCCCGACGAGGCGCGGGCGGCGCAGTTGCGCGCCGCCAACATCAATCCCCGCACCGGGCTTGCGACCGACTACCTCAATCACTTCAACGAAGCCATCATGCTGCTGGAGATGGTGCCGGACCTGCCGGAATGCGCCAGCGATTTCCTTGAATGGCAGCCACTGTCCTATGCCGAGCATTTCACCGCGTCCAACTTCAAGGCGCGCGACCTTGCGATCGAGGCCTATGAGACCGCGGACGCCCGAATCCGGGCCGAATTCGACCAGCTCACCGCCAGCATGACCAGTATCCTGACCGAGGTCGGCGCCGCGATGCGGCAATTGCATCAGGACAAGAGCCGGGTCGCGCTCGCCGAGCAGGCCATCGTCTGGGTCAAGCCGCTGGTGATGCAGACCGCCGGTGTCATCAATGGCGCCGCAGAGGCCGATGTCGACAGCATCATGGCGGGCGCCTGATTTATCGGGCATGATGGTCGTCAAAACTGGTTGACGTCTTGAGCTCTCCCGAACCTCCGATCCGCCCGCAGCTCGCCGTGTCCGGCGTGATTTTCCGCGACGGCAAGGTGCTGCTGGTGCGCCGTGCCCGCTCGCCGGGCAAGGGCTTCTATTCGCTGCCCGGCGGCCGGGTCGAGTTCGGCGAGACGCTGCACACCGCGCTGCACCGGGAGATCGACGAGGAGACGGGCCTCAGGGTCGAGATCCTGGGGCTGGCCGGCTGGCGCGAGGTGCTGCCGACCGGTCCCGGCACCGGGCACTATATGATCATGACGTTTGCGGCGCGCTGGGCCTCCCGCGAGCCTGTGCTGAACGACGAGCACGACGATTTCAAATGGCTGGCGCCCAAGGAGATCGGCGACCTCAAGGTCACCGGCGGGCTGCACGAGGTCATTGCGGCCGCCCGACGGCTGGTTTGAGGCCTGTTTGGGAGCGGTATTGGAGCCTTGCCGCCTTGCCTCGGGCGCATTGAGGGGGCATACCACGGCGATTCCGGAACCCCCGATGATCAGAGCCTTTCTCGCCGTTGTGATCCTGATGTCTGCATGCCTCGCGACGCCCGCCCGGGCGCAGGACGCGGCTGCGCCGTTCGACGGCGACCTGCAGCGGCTGGCCGAGATCCTCGGCGCCCTGCACTATCTGCGCGGCATCTGCGGCTCCAACGAGGGCGCCAAATGGCGCAACGAGATGCAGGCGCTGATCGACGCCGAAACCCCCTCCGGCGACCGCCGCGCCCGCATGGTCGCGGGCTTCAACCGCGGCTACAACGGCTTCCAGCAGACCTACCGGACCTGCACGCCCGCGGCCTCGGTGGCGATCCGCCGCTACATCGAGGAAGGCTCGAAGATCTCGCGCGACCTGACGGCCCGCTATGCCAACTGACCGCGCGATCTTCTTCGACCTCGACGGCACCCTGACCGACCCGAAGCCCGGCATCACCGGCTCGATCCAGTATGCGCTGGGCAAGCTCGGCCACCCGGTTCCCTCGCAGGACGAACTGACCTGGTGCATCGGGCCGCCGCTGCGGGCGAGCTTTGCGATGCTGCTCGGCGGCGAGGAGCTCGCCGACCGCGCGGTCGAGCTCTACCGCGAGCGGTTCGGCGATGTCGGGCTGTTCGAGAACAGCGTCTATCCCGATATCGCTGATGTGCTGGCGGAGCTGCGGCAGGCGCCGGGGCGCATCTTCGTGGCGACCTCGAAGCCGCACGTGTTCGCGACGCGGATCGTCGCGCATTTCGGCCTCAGCGGCTATTTCGACCAGGTGTTCGGCTCCGAGCTCGACGGAGCCCGGGTAAATAAGGTCGACCTGCTGGCCTATGCGCTGACGCAGACCGGGGCCGATCCGTCCAATGCCGTGATGATCGGCGACCGCAGTCACGACGTTGTCGGAGCGAATCGCAACGGCATCCGGGCGGTCGGTGTCACCTATGGCTACGGCACGCCGGAGGAGCTGATCGGGGCCGGCGCCAGCCATCTGTGCGCCTCGCCGCGCGCGGTGCTGGACCATATCCACAGCTCATTTGGTTGATCGCGGCGGCGACGTCCGGGATTCCCCTTTAAATGCCGTCCCGGGCGTTAACCTTTTCGAAAGATGTGGGCTAGGCGGTACCCGCATGCGTGATACATCTCGCGCGTCGCAGTGGTTCGCTCCTCGGACCGCGCGCATTCATTTTTGCAGAGTTTCATGCGCCATCCAGCGTCCTTCCCCCATCACCAAGAAGACCCGCGTCCCGATCACGAGCAGAAGCAAGCCGCGCTGGGCTACCTGAACGAGGCCTGGGCGGAAGCGCGTCACGACGGCGTCGATGGCGACTGCCTGGCGCAGGCGAGCCTGTTTGCGGCGCTTGCCGAGCTCGTCGGCACCTATGGCGAGGACGCGGT
>DASVOL010000999.1:0-14169 GCA_036383375.1 Bradyrhizobium sp.
GTGATGCCGTGCAGGCCGAGCGCGCCGATCTTGGGCCAGAGGTCGCGCGGAAAAGTGTTGGAGCGATCGATCTCGGCGGCGCGCGGCGCGATCTCGTTGGTCGAGAAATCATGCACCGTCTCGCGGATCGCATCCGCGGTCTCGCCAAGGTCGAAATTGAAGATTGCCGCCCGGTTCGAGGCCATGATCCCTCCCATGAGATTCATCTTGCAATTAAACGATCATACGTTTTTTTCTTGGCTTCGCAAGCAACCGTGCTATGGTTTGCATATGAAATCCGCAGTCCGTTGAATTTACTGGGATTTCATGCGATATACATACGGTCGTTTGCTTGTTTCCGGCACTCCCTGACAAGCCAACATCCCTCCGAGGCCCTGATGGCACGCACGATCGGCTCACACGGCCCCACGACGCTGGAGGCGATCCGCAAGGCCGGCGTGCGCCTGATCTTCGAGCGCGGCTACGAGGCGATGAGCCTGCGCCAGCTCGCCGCCGAAGTCGGCATCCAGGCCGGCTCACTCTACAACCATATCTCAACCAAGCAGGACCTGCTGTTCGATCTGGTGCAGGAGCATATCAACGATTTGCTGCGCGAGCTCGATCTTGCGCTGGAGGGCAAGGCCGATCCGGTCGAGAAGCTGCGCGCCTTCGTCGCCTTCCACGTCAGCTATCACATGACCCGCAAGCGCGAGGTCTTCATCGCCAATTCCGAGCTGCGCAGCCTCGATGCCAAGAACTATGACGCCGTGGTGGCGTTGCGCGGCGCCTATGAGCAGCGGCTGGCGCAGATCCTGACCGACGGAGTGTCAGAGGGCGTGTTCGAGGTCGTCGATATCCAGGTCGCGACCTTCGCCATCATCGCGCTGCTGACCGGTCTTTGCACCTGGTATCGCCCAGGCGGCCGGCTGACCCGCGACGCCATCATCGCAGCTCATGAGAAGCTGGTGCTGTCGGGCGTCGCGCCGCAGGCCGCGCTCGGTCGGGTCGGCAGCGGCAGCAAGAGCCCACGGACTGCGGTAGCGGGCTCGTGACTGTGACAGAACGCCCACAGCTCGATGACATCGATTTGCGGATCCTGTCCGAATTGCAGCGGGACGGCCGGATCAGGATCAACGAGCTCGCCGAGCGGGTCGGCATCACCGCCCCGCCCTGCCTGCGACGGGTCCGCGCCTTGCGCAGCCGCGGCGTGGTGCAGGCGATCCGCGCCACGCTCGACGAGCGGCTATTGGGCTATGAGGTGACGACCTTCGTCCTGATCCAGCTCGACAGCCAGAACCTGGTCGCGATCGAGGCGTTCGAGGCCGCGGTGGCGGCGGTGCCGCGCTTCCTGCAATGCTGGCGGATCTCGGGCGATGCCGATTTCATGCTGAGATGCGTCGCGCCCAGCGTCGACGACATGCGTCAGCAGCTGCTGCAATTCGCCGGCCTGCCCAACGTGCGTAAAATTAGAAGTTTTCCGGTGCTCGGCGTCTCCAAGGACGCGCCGCTGCCGATCCCAGGCGTCCTCGCCGCGCCAAGCCCTGCGAGCTGACCCGCAGCCCCTTCCGCTGGACTCGTCATGCCAGGCCTCGTGCCGGGCATCCACGTCTCTTTCTTCATTCAGGCAGCAAAGACGAGAATGGCCGGGACAAGCCCGGCCATGACGGCATTGAACTCGGTTTGAGGCGGTACGCCCTCAATGCGTCCACGGCTCCCAGCGGCGGAACGCGAAATTGTCGGCATAGGCGACCTGGCGGTGCGCCGAATCCTTCGGCTCGATCACCTGGTAGGCGATGCCCTTGCGCTCGCAATAGGCGACCGCCTCTTCCTTGGTCTCGAACTGCAGCGTGAGCTGCTGCTTCATGTCGGTGGACGAGGTCCAGCCCATCAAGGGCTCCACAGTGCGCGGCTGCTCCGGCTCGTAATCCAGCTGCCATTCTTTGGTCTTGGCACGTCCCGATTGCATCGCGTTTTTGGCGGGCTTAAAAATGCGTGCGGTCATGGATGGTCGGCCTCGTGGGATGTGCAATATGGAAGCGATTTGAAGGAAACCGCCGGGATAGTATAGAGACACCGTTCAACCAACTGATCGGTGATTCCTCGATCTCGGAGGGAGCCTTCGCCGGACCGGTATAGTCATTCTACCGCGCTGTGACAATCTGGCCTCGGGAGGCTTCGGTCCGAAGTCCCCTGGGTCCGCGGCGCGGCCTTCTCGACAGCATCATCTCGAGGAAGCGGCGCCCCATGGAAATCCACGCTCACCTGCCCGAAAAAGGACGTGACCTCCGGCTCGACCTGTTCCGCGGGATCGCGAACTGGGCGATCTATCTCGATCACATCCCCGACAACATCGTGAACTGGATCACGACGCGGAATTACGGCTTCAGCGACGCCGCGGACCTGTTCGTCTTCATCTCCGGCTACACCGCATCCTTCGTCTATGCCCGCATGATGCTGGAGCGCGGCTTCGTCGTCGGCGCCACCAGGCTGACCAAGCGGGTCTGGCAGCTCTATGTCGCCCACATCATCCTGTTCGTGATCTACATCGCCTCGATCAGCTATCTGGCGCTGCGCTTTGGCGATTCCGAGATCATCAACGAGTTCAACGTCGCCGGCCTCGTCGACAACGCCACCGAGACGCTGCGCCAGGGCCTGTTCCTGAAGTTCAAGCCGGTCAATCTCGACGTGCTGCCGCTCTACATCGTGCTGATGGGGCTGTTCCCGCCGGTGCTGTGGTTCATGCTGCGGCAGCCGAACTGGACCATGATCGCCTCGCTCGCGCTGTGGCTGGTGTCGCGGCACATGGGCTGGAACCTGCCCGCCTACCCGGCCGGGACCTGGTACTTCAACCCGTATGCCTGGCAAGTGCTGTTCGTGTTCGGCTCGTGGTGCGCCATGGGCGGCGCGCGCCAGAACATGCACATCATCAATTCACGCTACACGCTGTGGTTCTGCATCGCCTATCTGATCTTTGGCCTGATCATGACGATGGCCGGCCGCTTTCCGGACTTCGGCGCGATGTTCCCGGACTGGCTCTATTCGACCTTCAACCCGAACGACAAGACCAACCTTGCGCCCTATCGCTTCCTGCACTTCGTGGTGATCACGGTGCTCGTCATCCGCTTCGTCCCGAAGGACTGGTCGGCGCTGGAGTGGAAGGTGTTCGATCCGGTGATCGTCTGCGGCCAGCAGTCGCTCGCGGTGTTCTGCGTCGGCGTGTTTCTGTCCTTTGTCGGGCATTTCGAGCTCTCGATGAGCTCGGGCTCCCTGTTCGCACAGATCTTCGTCAGCATCTCCGGCATCGCGATCATGACGATCGTGGCCTATTACATCTCGTGGTCGAAGCGGCAGGACAAGCCGATCAAGCCGCCGGCGCCGAAACCTGCGGCACCGGCGAAGGCCGGGTGACGATGCGCCTCATTTGCCCGGCCGTCGCCCTTTGCCACCCGGCTGGCCGTCTCGCCACCTGCCCTTTGAAGTGACCCCATCCCAAGTGGTGGTCCAGCGATACTCGGCCGCCGGGGCCTTCGCGATGCTATCGGAGCTGCGCGCCCCCTCCAGGGCGAACGTGGCGCCCTGCGGGTCAAGGCAGCGAACGATCCAGCTTCCGTTCGGCAGCTCCAGCGGCCCCTCATAGACTCGTCCGCCACCGGCCCTCACTCGCACGATGGCTGCGTCGACGTCGTCGACGTTGAAATAGTAGAGCCAGAACGCGATCGGTTCGAGCGGACGCTTGTTGAAGATTCCACCGATGGTCTGCCCACCAGCGGAGAACAGTTGGTAGGACTCGGCGCCGGCGACGTCGCTGTCGGCCTGCCGCCAGCCGAAAACCTCGCTGTAGAAACCAAAGGCCTTCCGCCAATCGGCAGCCAGCAGTTCATGCCAGCCGACCCGCCCAGGGGCATCGGGGTCTTCAACCGCGGGCCGAGCGATCTTTGATCCGCTCAGCAATCCGAACGTCGCCCGCTGCGGGTCAGCAACGATCGAGATGCGGCCGATATTGGTGCCGGTCGGCGGCACGTAGACCGCGCCACCACGTTCCAGCATTCGGCGGACGGCAAGATCGACGTCGTCAACACCGACATAACCAATCCATCGCGGGGTTGCGCCCTGGCGTCTGCCCTCTTCGGGCAACTCCATCAGGCCGCTTCGAGCAAGCTCGCCCGACATGAACAATCTGTAAGAAAACTCGGGTGTAGAGGTATCCTTCGTCACCCAGCCGAGGACGCTGCCGTAAAAGGCACTCGCTCCTCCCACGTCCGTGGTCAGCAGCTCATACCAAGCGAAGCTCGCACCATCATCGGCCATGCCGATCCCTCGCTTCGGTGTCCAGACAACCGCAGTGCAGCATGCAAATTCCCACATCGTCAACGATCGCGCCTGAGCGACAGGGCCGGCCGATCATCGCGTTCATCAAGATGAACCTGAGAACGTAGATGAACGACAGCACTTGATGCACGCCAGCGCCTCGCGAGAGTGTGCGCGCAGCGCGCCTTGCATGCAGCTGCGACAATTTGTACAACTGCGCGAGAGTTGAATTCGACAACACGTCAAGAATGGAGGATGCGAGCATGCCGCGAGTGAAGCAAGCCCCCAAGACCAAGCGTGTGACCAGCAAGCGTGTGACCAAGGCCGCCGTGCCCGCTTTGGGCGCCGCCGGATTGACTTTCTCGCTGGTGGGGGGTGCATCCGCATCCGCCGTTCCGGCAGCAGACGTGCCGCAGCTTCAGAAGTATGGACCGACGCAAGCCATCACACTCGGCGAAGAAGAAATCGCCGACGTCAGCCTGGCGACGTTCCACCTGTTCGACAAGGAAGACATCGGAGCCGGCGTCCAGGTGGCGTGGCGCGGATGCGGCGGCTGCAGAGGTTGCCGTGGCTGTCGCGGTTGCCGTGGCTGCAGAGGCTGCCGCTGCGGTGGCTGCGCTGGTTGCGGTGGCGGCTGCTGCCTGTCGTGGGGCGCCTGCCGCGTCTGCTAGTCGAAACAGCATCGCGTTGACACGCATCGATCGTCATGGCCGGGTCCGACACACGTCGACCCGGCCAAATTTGTATTGTCTCGGTATCGTTGCGCGGCTCGCTTCGGGCAACGGCGCGGAGGTGTCGAGGCCGGCGCCTCCCCCGCTTCAATAATCGACCCGCAAGCTGCACAGGAACGATTCTTTGCCAGGAAAATCCACCCAGCGCGCCAACAAGGACGTTCTGCAGTTCGCACCGAATTTCACGGCCTACGTGCTGCCTCCGGATGTTGTCTGCCTCTATTCCGAAGATCGAAAGTTCTTTCTCCATGGCGAGCTCTATTGCACGCTGGCGTCGGCAATCGGTGCAAATGGATGCAGTGTCGCCAAGCTCACGGACACGCTCGGGCGAACGTTTCCGTCCGACAAGATCAATGAAGCCATCAAGCGACTCCTCGACCGCCGCTATGTGATCGCGAAGCCGCCAGGTCCCGGGACCGCCGCGGCGGGGCTTTGGGCAAGCCTGGGCCTTCCCGACGCCATAGCCGAACAAAACCTTCACAACTGCCGCGTTCGACTTGAGACGATCGACGTCAAGGGCGCGGCCGAATTGAGCAAGGCACTACAGGAGCTGGGCGTCCGCGTCGTCAAGACATCGCCCGACCTCACGGTTACGTTGGTGAACGACTATCTCGATCGGCGGCTCGCCGAACGCAACCAGCAGCGGGTGTCCGATGGATCGGCCTGGTTGCTGGTGCAGCCCTCTGGCGTGTTTCCCCTGGTCGGCCCCATGTTGAGCCCGGGCGAGACCGCGTGCTGGACCTGCCTGTACGACCGGATGATCCGCAACCGCGAGGTCAAGGGCTTCCTGGATCGCGGCGGAGCGCGGGCGGTCGCGGTGTCTCCGCTCGCCCAGCACACGGTTGGACAGAGCGCCATCCACTTTGCCGCGGTTGAAATCGCCAAGGCGGTCGCGAGCGGCTTCCGTACCGATCTGCGCAATCACATCGTCAGTCTCGACTTGCTGGGCTCGACCATTGCAAGGCACTACGTGGCAGCCCGCCCGCAATGCCCAACCTGCGGCAACAAGAAATTGCAAAACCCGCGGCGGTTACCACAGCCGGTCGAATTGGGACCCGGCGCCAAGCTGGTCATGACCAGTGGCGGGTATCGCGCCGTCTCGTCCCGCACCACCGTGGCGCGGTTCAAGAAGCATGTCAGCCCCCTCACCGGTGTGGTGACGCGGCTGGAGCGGATCGAAGTCGATCTGCCGATGAACACCAACTTCTACGCCCAACATAACTTCTCCGCGCCGGCGCAGAACGTGGATCAGCTGCGCGCCGGGCTGAGCGGCGGCAGTTTTGGCAAGGGCAGCACGGCCGAGCAAGGCGAGGCCAGCGCGCTGATGGAAGCGATCGAACGATATTCGGGGATTTTCCAGGGTGATGAGATCCGGGCCCGAAAACGCTTCGCCGACTTCCCCCCCGGCGACGCAATCCGTCCCAACGACATCCTGCTCTTCAGCGACGCGCAGTACCGCGGCAGCGCCGCGCCGAATCCCCACGACGACTCACACCACACCCAGCCCGCCCCCGAGCCGTTTGATCCGTCCGCGAAAATCGAATGGTCACCCGTCTGGTCGTTGCGCGACAAGCGGTTCAAGCAGATTCCGACCAGCCTGCTGTATTTCTTCTACGAGGGTCCGGCCGCCTTCGCCGCTGATTCCAACGGCTGCGCTGCCGGCAATACCCGCGAGGAAGCCATCGTGCAGGGCTTCCTCGAATTGATGGAGCGCGACGCCTATGCGATCTGGTGGTACAACCGGTCGCAACGCGCCGCGGTCGATCTGAACCAGTTCGACGATTCCTACGTCCGCGATCTGAAGACCCAACTCGAGGAATCGGGCCGGCGGCTCTGGGTGCTGGATATCACCAGCGATCTCGGCGTCCCGACCTATGTTGCGATCGTGCACTGGATGCAGAACGGTCAGGAAAATATCGAGTTCGGCTCGGGCGCTCACTTCGATCCGCGCATCGCGTTGCTGCGGTCGTTGACCGAGTTGAATCAGTTCCTCTCCATCGGGCTGATGGGCGGTGGCAGCGGCGAGAAGCCGAGCCTCGATGGCGTCAATCCGCTGCGGCTCGACGAATATCCGTTCCTGATTCCAAGTGCCAATCCCGTCATCCCGCCGGCCGCCGCGGCCGACGTGCCGCTCGACAACGCCCGTGCACAGGTGGACGCCTGCGTTGATATCGCGGCCCGCGCCGGCCTCGACTTCCTCGTTCTCGACCAGACGCGACCGGACGTCGAAGTTCCGGTGGTCCGGGTCATCGTTCCCGGGATGCGCCATTTCTATCGCCGCTTCGCGCCGGGGCGGCTCTACGATGTGCCGGTCAAGCTCGGATTGCGCGATCGGCCATCGCTGGAAAGCGAGTTGACGCCATTTCTCCCGCACACTTGAGGTGATACCGGCGTGCGCGCGCCTAGGAAAATGAGCGAGAAAAAGAAATCGCCACGCGCCACGCCGCCGGCTGTCTTCGTTCGGCTCAACCCGCTCGTCGCGCTCGAAGCGCAACCTGACGGGAGCATAGCAGCCCATGTCGAAGGCTATTCGGAGCCACTGGGAACGTTCAGCGCAGCCGCAGCAGAACGCGCCCTCGAACTGCAGGTGGGCCTGCCGCTTCCGCGCTCTGAAGGCGGTGCGGTCGAGCGAGAGGTCGAGCGCCTGATGCGGCAATTGGCACACCGCGGCCTGCTGGAATATCGCCTGACGCGCCCGGGCGACGCCAATGATCTCGTCACGATCGAGCCGCAGACCCCTGACTACTGGCCGCGAACGCCAAAGCTCGACGATGCGGCAACAATCGTGCTGTCACGCTTCGCCTATCTTCGGCGGCGCGGCACCGAGATGATTCTGGAGTCACCGCGGGCCGGCGCACTGTTGAGGATCCATGATGCGCGGATTGCGGCTCTGCTGACCATCCTCGCCAGTCCTCAGAAGATCAGCCGCATCCGACGTCTGGACGGCTATCCGGGCCCTGCATTGCTTGCGCTGCTGCTGGACTGCCAAATCCTGATCGAGGTCGATGCGGCACAACGCGATACGCTGCGAAAGGCGGAAGGCGACGATGGCCTCGTGCTCTGGGATTTTCACGACTTGCTGTTCCATGCCCGCAGCACGGAAGGCCGACAGGCCAGTCCGCTGGGTGGCCTCTATCCTCACACCGGCCTGATTGCGCCGCTCCCTGCGATCCGACCTGCCTGGCCCGGTAAGACCATCGAGCTGCCGGACTCCGACCGCATCGCCTCGCCGCTGGAGCAGCTGCTGCATGACCGGCATTCGACGCGCGATTTCGACGACCGGAAGCCGATCACGCTGGCCGAACTTTCGACATTCCTCAACAGAGTCGCGCGGGTCCGGGCGAAATGGAGCGGACAGCTGGAGTTTGCCGACGATGGTCCCGATATCGAATACACCAGCAGGCCGTATCCGGCAGCGGGCAGCGCCTACGAGCTTGAGCTCTATCTGGCCGTCGCGAATTGCGACGGCCTGACGCCAGGTTTCTATCACTACGACGCCGATGCGCATGCGTTGGCAGCCATCGACGTCCGCCCGCACTACTTCGAGGCCATGTTGCAAAGCGCGGAATTTGCCATGGACGCGCCGTCTCCGCCGCAGATCCTGATCACGATCGCCGCGCGATTTGGCCGGATCTCCTGGAAGTACAGCGCCATCGCTTATGCGCTCATCCTGAAGGATGTCGGCGTCCTGACCCAGACGCTGTACCTGGTGGCAACGGATTTAGGCCTCGGCGGCTGTGCGATCGGCACCGCCAATATCGATCTGTTCGCGAAGATGACCGGGCTCGACATTCACGTCGAGGGACCGGTCGGCCAGTTCGGGCTGGGGCGCGGCATGGAACCGCCCCCTGCCGGATAGTCCTCGATCCGGCGCGACAGCTCGCCTGCAGGACCGTGATCAGCCGCCGCGACTGCCGTCCTGCGTGGTCGAGGAGACGATGGTGGCGACGTCGCCGAACGTCGTCATGACAGGTGTGACGACCTTGTGCATTTTGGTCTTCGACACCAGCGTGTCGTGCAGCACGAGGTTGTCGATCCCGGTGGTGAGGAAGCAGTTCACCGCATCCTGCGGCGTCTCGATGATCGGCTCGCCCTTGACGTTGAACGAGGTGTTGATCAGCACCGGCACGCCGGTCAACGCCTCGAACTCCTTCAGCAGGCGATAGAGCACGGGGTTGGTTTCCTCCCGCACGCTCTGCACCCGCGCCGAACCGTCGACATGCACGATCGCCGGGATCTTGTCGCGCCATTCGGGGCGCACCGGCTTGGCGATCAGCATGTAGGGCGAGTCCTCCTCGCCCTCGAAGATCTCCTTCATCCGCTCGGCCAGCACGATCGGCGCGAACGGCCGGAAGGCCTGGCGGTGCTTGACGCGGTTGTTGAGGATGTCCTTCATCTCGGCCTTGCGCGGATCGGCGATCAGGCTGCGGTTGCCGAGCGCGCGCGGACCGAATTCAGAGGGCCCCTGAAACCAGCCGATCACGCGCTGATCGGCGAGCAGCTTGGCGGTGTCGCGGCAGATATTGTCGCTGCGCCTGGCGTCGATCTGGATGCGCACCAGGAAGCTTTGCAGCGCGGCCGCGACCTCGGCGTCGCTGTAGCGCCGGCCGACATAGGCATGGTCCATCACGAACGAGCGGCGCTGCTTGAGAATCTCCAGCCAGCCGTAATAGGCGCAGCCGATGGCGATGCCGTCGTCGCCGGCGGCGGGCTGGATCCAGACGTTCTCGAAGCCGGCCTCGCGCGCGATGCGCCCGTTGGCGACGCAGTTCAGCGCAACGCCGCCGGCGATGCAGAGGTTCTTCGCACCGGTGGTCTCGCGCAGCCAGCGCGCCCGCGCCAGCAGCACGTTCTCGGTGTCGTCCTGCACCCGCCAGGCGATGTCCTCCCAGTGCCGCATCGTCGGGCTCTTGTCCCAGCTGCCGCTGTCGAGCACGAAGGGCTGCTGGTTGTCGGCACCCCAGAACGGCACGTGCAGCCTGCCATCCTTCATCTCGAGCAGATGGCCGACCTGCTCATGGCGGCCATACGGCGCGAGCCCCATCAGCTCGCCGCACTTATTCCAGTCGCCGAACACATAGGTCGAGACCCGGCTGTATAGCGCCCCTAAACCCGGCATGTTGTAGAACTCGTCCGACAGCAGACCGCGCGCCGGCTCCATGAAGACCTTCTTCAAGCATTCGAGCTTTGTATCTTCGAACCTGTAGTAACTCTCGGACTCGCGGGCGAGCGGCGATGCCCCGTCCTGCGGATAGGTTTCCATCGCGTCGGCCTGGTAGTTGCCGACACCGTCGACGATCATCACGACGCCGTCCTTGAACGGCGACACCGCGAACGCGCTGTAGGCATGCGCGAGGTGATGCGAGATCGACACCACCTTGTCGGACTTCGCGCGAAACAGCGGATGCTTGATCGCCTCATTGCGTTCGGCGATCGGCAGGAAGCCCGGCATGTCCTGGTGGAGCATCCGCTCCTCCATCTCGGGCACCGGCAGGATGTAGCTGTTGCTCACCACGAGATCGACGTCGTCGAGCGTGATGCCCTCGGCGGACAGGCAGTAGTCGATGACTTCCTTGTAGAAGCCGGAGGCGTGTTTCTCGCGGGTGATGCGCTCCTTGGAGATCGCATAGGCAATCGCGCCGTCACGCAGCAGGCAGGCGCTCACGTCATGGTCGTAGACGTTGAGACCAAGGACGTAGGTGTGTTGTTTCGGCATGGGCACTCTTCAGGAAGGATTCTTGAAACGCTCAGAGAACACGATCGTGTCGACTTCAAGTTCTCGGCGGCATTTTCCGCGGCTCGCAAACCTCTGCTTCTGCGATGCACAAATCAAATCGGCGCAATGCAAGATGAACAGAATGAACGGCGGATGAACGACAAGATGAGCGTAGCAACCACATCATCCTTTGCAGGCGGGACTGTAACTTGACCTTACCTTTTGCTCTCAATAGAGTCGTCAAAGCTCGCAAGAACCTTAGTGAAAATATTGTCTTAGCGCGCTCGAACCGGATGCCGGTGACGCGCGTCTAAGCGAGACAGCCAGCATCAGTTCAGATGTCTGGAAGTGACTGGAGATCTACAGAATGACTAAACGCTACAATATCCTGACTCGTTGCCTTGCAGCAGTCGCTTTGTTGTTCGTCTATGTCGCAAGCGCCTCTGCCATCCTGGTCGGTGCCACCACGTCGTCTGCGCAAGCGCAATGGCGCGGACGCGGCTATGGCTATCGCGGTGGCTGGGGTCGCGGATGGGGCTATGGCCGCGGCTACGGCTATGGCCGTGGCTATGGTTACTACGGCGGTTATGCCGGTCCCCGTTGCTGGTGGACCCCGCGTGGTGTTCGCGTTTGCCGGTGGTAACAACCACCCAGCCGACACAAGCGATATTGAAGACCTGAATCAGGTGCGCCGATCCCGGCGCACCTGATTTTCTTTTGGGGCTTGGTTCTCCAGCTGGGGCTTGGTTTTCCCGCCGGGGCTTCGTTCTCCCGCCGGGGCCTGGCTCACCTGCGGCACGCAAGAAAGAGCCCCGGGAGACGCCGGGGCTCTAGTCACGGGAGAGAACGCTTCAGAAATCGGGACGCGAGGACGAGCCGCCGGCCCGATCACCCAATGCATCTACGACGTGTATAAGAGCAGATTCGACCGCCTCAGGCTGTAGCCATGCCGCAACAACCCGCCGTAATGCACAGCATGTCCACGGGTTCCCGAACTGGGCGAAACAGCGCGAGGGCGCCTAGAGCCGTTCCGATGGAATCGGAACGGGGCTCTAGGTTTTGTCTTGACGCGTCTTCTTCACGCGAACCGGTATCCACTTCGCTCGAAAACGCTCTAATCATCGAGGATCGCAACCGCCCTTGTCCATCCCGCCGACGCGCGCTCGATCTTCACCGGGAAGCACGACACCATGAACCCGGTCGATGGCAGTTGCTCCAGATTGTGCAGCTTCTCGATGTGGCAGTAGCCGATGTGTCGACCGGCCTTGTGGCCTTCCCAGATCAGGCTGGCGTCTCTGGTCTCGGCGTATCTCTTCGCGGTGAAGACGAACGGGGCGTCCCAGCTCCAGCCGTCGATGCCGGTCAGCCGCACGCCGCGCTCGAGCAGATACATCGTCGCCTCATAGCCCATGCCGCAACCCGAATTGACGTAGTCGGCCTGGCCGTATTTCGCGCCGGCGCTGGTGTTGACGACGACGATCTCGAGCGGCGACAGCGTGTGGCCGATCCGCTTCAGCTCGGCTTCGACATCGCCTGCCGTCGCGACGTAGCCGTCGGGCAAATGGCGGAAGTCGAGCTTGACGCCCGGCTGAAAGCACCATTCCAGCGGCACCTCATCGATGGTCCACGACCGTTCGCCGCGGTTCATGGTCGGATGGAAATGCCAGGGCGCATCGAGATGCGTTCCGTTGTGCGTGGAGAGCGCGACCTGCTCGACGGCCCAGCCCTGCCCGTCCGGCAGATCCGCTGCCTTCAGCCCATCGAAGAATTGCAACATGCGCGGCAACCCCTGCTGATGGTCGATATACTGGATGGTCGGGTGATTGCCCGGCGGATCGGCCGGAACGTCGTTCTGCAAGGGAACGGAGATATCGATCAGTCTGCGCGCCATGGGGCCTCCTCCCGGATTGGTCTTGTCAGGCTGAAGCAACCTGCCAGTCCGCGCGCACCATCGGCAAGCCACATCCGCCCGAGATCAGGGCACGGCCTGCGCCAGTTGCGACAGCGGTAAGGCGCCGCGGCGTTGAACCTATTTCCCGCGCGGACGACCCATGGGCACTGGGGATTTCAGGGCCCAGTATTCGGCGACGCCGTCTGGACGATCCATATTCCGCCCAGGCGGCGTTGTTGCGTCAGGCAAGACATCCCGGCCGAAGCGTGGTTACCCGTGCCAGAACGCTGTTCACGCACAGAGAGCGGCAGAAACAATCCGTGTGCGCATGTCGGGCGGATTGCTGGCGGTGTTGCCACGACGATACAGAGATACCCCTGCAACGATGCTAACCAACCGCATCTGAACCAAGACGGGGTTGCGTCGTGTCGGGATTTGATCACTGGAACGGTGCAAATAGAGCTTACTCGTCCGCCGAAGCGCCACATCTGCGCGATGAGCGGCAGCAGTTCGACCGCTATCACAAATTCGACGACGCCATCTCGCGACCGTCGGCGAGTGGCCCAAGAACCGTCATCCTGGATCGCTACAACCCGCCGGCTCGTTGATCCGGTCAGCGCCCGGGCGGCTTAAGTTGTGAGGAGCGGAGCGCGGGGGGCTCCGGTCCGGCGCTTACTTTCAGGATACCGACCGACCACGATTTGTGCATTGGCGAAGCGTCGTGATGTGCTGGTCGCCAACCACCTGCTGGTTCGGATCCCACACGTTGGCAAGCCTGATCGGCGAGAGCATGTCGCCACGGGCGTGCGTTGCCGCCCTCGCCTCACCGGCTAGCTGACGATCAGGATCCGCAAATTCAGGAATGGTCTTGGGTACGAAAGCGATCCGCCGTTCACGATCGCCAGGAGATGGTCGGGGCAGCTGGATTCGAACCAACGACCTGCAGTACCCAAAACTGCCGCGCTACCAGGCTGCGCTATACCCCGATGTTTCCGAGAAGCCCCGTGGATACACGCTTCAGCCAGCGTCAGCAAGGCGGCGGTGCGGGACTTCCGGATGGGAAATCAGCCGCGGTTTCCGTCCCGAAACCGCAAGAGAACAGAACGCTAGTGACCGCCGAACAGCGGGTGGCCGACCCGGTCGCCGGGCTGGATGCCGTATTTCTGCGCGGTGCCGGCAATCACCTCGAGGACGCCCTTGGCGAGCCCCCGCGACGGAATGATCTTGGTCGACATCGGCTCGGTGTTCTCGGCGATCCGCAGGATGCGCCCGTCGGCGCGGATGAAGATCATGTCGAGCGAGACATAGGTGTTCTTCATCCACATCGAGACTTCCTGCTCGGGGTTGAAGTCGAACAGCATGCCTTTGCCGTCCGCCAACTCCTTGCGGTACATCAGCCCGGTCTGTTTCTCCTCCTCCGTGGTCGCCATCTCCACCGAGAACACCTGCACGCCGTTCTTGGTGACGATCTCGAGCGGCTGGAAGCTGGCGGCGCGGGCCGGCGCGCCTGCGACGGCAATGCCGACAAGGACGAGAACGGCGGC
>DASVOL010001000.1:0-3110 GCA_036383375.1 Bradyrhizobium sp.
CGGCTGCAGGACGAGCATCAATATGAGGCCTGGGAAAAGCTCTGGACCGACGACGGCGTCTACTGGGTGCCGGCCAATGGTGCCGACATCGACCCGGAGCGGCAGATGTCGATCATCTACGACAACCGCTCGCGGATCGCGTTACGCGTCCGGCAGCTGATGACCGGCAAGCACTTCACCCAGACGCCGCAGTCGAACCTGCGCCGGCTGATCTCCAACATCGAGCTGATGGACGAGCAGCCGGACGATGGCGACATCGCTGTCGCCAGCAACAGTCTGATTTTCGAGTCGAGCCTGCGCGACGACACGCTGTGGGCGGCGCGCAATGAATACCGGCTGCGCCATGTCGATGGCGAATTGCGGATGGCCAGCAAGAAGGTCATCCTCGTCAACAACGATAAGGCGATCTACACGCTGTCATTCCTGGTCTAGGGAAGGTTTTGCCATGATCGACAAGGGCCCCGTCCTGCTCGACATTACCGACGGCATCGCGCGGCTGCGGCTCAACCGCCCCGATGCGGCCAACGGCATGAGCGCGGAACTTCTGAGCGCACTGTGCGACGCCATCATGGTCTGCCACGGCCATCCGGATCTGCGCGTCGTGCTGCTGAGCGGCGAGGGCACGAATTTTTGCGCCGGCGGCGATGTCCGCGCCTTTGCCTCCAAGGGCGAGAAGCTGCCCGACTATATCCGCCAGGCCACGGCGTATCTGCAGAATGCGGTGACCGGATTGCTGCGGCTGGAGGCGCCTGTTATCGCCTCGGTGCAGGGCTTTGCGGCGGGCGGCGGCGGCTTCGGCCTAGTCTGCGCCTCCGACATCGTGATCGCGGCGGAGTCGGCCAAGTTTCTGGCCGGCGCGACGCGGGTGGCGATGGCGCCGGATGCCGGGGTCTCCGTCACCCTGTCGCGGCTGGTCGGCCTGCGGCGGGCGATGTCGATCCTTTTGACCAACCCGGTGATCCCGGCGGCTGAGGCGTTGCAGATGGGCATCGTCACCAAGGTCGTACCCGATGCGGAGCTGGCCGATGCATCGCTCGCGCTGGCGCGCGAACTCGCGGCCGGTGCGCCGAAAGCGCTGGCGGCGACCAAGCGGCTGGTCTGGGCGGGCACCGGGACCAGCATCGAGCAGTGCCTGTCGGAAGAGGCGCGCACCGTTGCCGAACTCTCGGGGATGGCGGATGCGCGCGAAGGGCTCGCCGCCGTGATCGAGCGGCGCAAGCCTGTCTTCACGGGGCGCTGACGTGGCGACCTTGCCATTCGGACGTCTTGATGGCCGCCGCGCCTTTGTCTCCGGCGGCGCGCGCGGCATTGGCGCCGCGATCGTCCGCAGCTTTGCCGGGGCGGGCGCGAGAGTCGTGATCGCCGATCTCGATGTCGCCGCGGCCGCGGAACTTGCGCGCGAGACCGGCGCCGTGGTCGCCGGGCTCGACGTCAGCGATGCCACGGCGGTGCAGGCGGTGATGGCGCAGGACGGCCCGTTCGACATCGTCGTCAACAATGCCGGCGTCGATCAGCACGCCTTTTTCACCGACACGACGGCTGAAGATTGGGCGCGGCTGATCGCGGTCAATCTCACTTCGGTGCTGGCCTGTACGCACGCCGCGCTGCCGGCGATGCAGGCGGCGCGGTTCGGCCGCATCATCAATGTCACCTCGGAGGCGGCGCGGCTCGGCTCCAAGGGCGGCGCGGTCTATTCCGCGGCGAAGGGCGGCGTGATTTCCTTCACCAGGAGCATCGCGCGGGAGAATGCACGGTTTCGCATCACCGCGAACGCGATCGCGCCGGGACCGATCCGTACGCCGATGCTGGAGCAGGCGGTGGCAAAGGGCGGCGACAAGATCCTGCAGGCGATGACTGGCGCGACGTTGCTCGGCCGGCTCGGCGAGCCGGAGGAAGTTGCGGCCGCCGCACTGTTCCTGGCTTCCGACCAGGCCGGCTACATCACGGGCGAGACGCTCGGCGTGTCCGGCGGCATGGGCATCGGCGGCTGATGGGGACCGCGGGCCACGATATCTCCGTCACGGCGGTCGATCGCGCGATCGAGCGCTTGCGGGCGATCTATCGGAACTGGACCCGCGAGACGACCGTCGCGCAGATGCGCAGCGATTGGGATGCGGCTTTTGCCGGCTGCTCGGTGCCGGTGGCGCGCGAACCGGTCTCCGCCGGCGGGGTCGACGGCGAATGGCTCGTGCCGTCAGACGCACCGCGCGACAAGGCGATCCTGTATTTTCACGGCGGCGGCTTCCGTATCGGCTCGGTCGCCTCGCATCGCGACCTGGCCGCGCGGATCGCGCATGCATCCGGCTGCCGCGTGCTCTCGGTCAATTATCGCCTGGCGCCGGAGCATCGTTTTCCCGCCGCGCTCGATGATGCTCTGATTGCTTATCAATATCTGCGCGATCAGGGACTGCGTGCCGCCGATACTGCCTTCGCCGGGGATTCTGCCGGCGGCAATCTCGTGCTCGCTGCGATGCTGGCGGCGCGGGATCGCGGCCTGCCGCTGCCCGCCGCCGGCGCGCTGATGTCGCCCTGGACCGATCTCACCGCGAGCGGCGCAAGCTACGAGAGCCGGGCCGAGGCGGACCCGATCCACCAGCGCGCGATGATCCTGGCGCTCGCCAAGAACTATCTCGGCAAGGACGGTGATCCCCGCAATCCATTGGCTTCGCCGCTCTATGCCGATCTCACTCCTCTGCCGCCGCTGCTGGTGCAAGTTGGCGACCGCGAAACCGTGCGCGACGACTCAACGGAGCTGGTCGCAAAGGCGAAAGCCGCCAGCGCCGAGGTCGAACTCCAGGTCTGGGACGGCATGATCCACGTCTTCCAGATGTTCCCGGAAATTCCGCAGGCGCGAGAGGCGATCGCATCCCTTGCGGTTTTTCTGCGCAACCATCTTCACATCGGCCATGAGAGGGCGCCACAATGAACGTCATGACCACGGATCCGCGCCAGCTCTCTGAGACCGAGTTCCATTTCCCGGAGCCGCCCAACCTGCCCGAGGAATTGCGCATGCTGCGTGAGCAGGTCCGCCGCTTCGTCGAGAAGGAAGTGGTGCCGCATGCCGAGGCATGGGAGCGCGAGGGCAAGATCCCGCGCGAGATCTATCGCCG
>DASVOL010001001.1:0-5724 GCA_036383375.1 Bradyrhizobium sp.
ATGGTGATCTCCTACGACTACACCGTGCTCGCCGGCACCCAAGGCCATATGAACCACAAGAAGATCGACCGCATGCTCGGCCTCGCCGAGCAGTGGCGCATGCCGCTGGTGTTCTATGCCGAAGGCGGCGGCGGCCGGCCCGGCGATACCGACCGGCTCGGCATGACCGGCCTCGACGGCCCGTCCTTCGTGCAATTCGCGAAGCTGTCGGGGCTGGTGCCCGTGGTCGGTGTGGTCTCGGGCTATTGCTTCGCCGGCAACGCCGCAATGCTCGGCGTCTGCGACGTCATCATCGCGACCAAGAATGCTTCGATCGGCATGGGCGGTCCGGCGATGATCGAGGGCGGCGGGCTCGGCGTCTATCATCCGGCCGAGGTCGGGCCGGTCTCGTTCCAGTCGCCGAACGGCGTGATCGACATCCTGGTCGAGGACGAGGAAGAGGCGACCACGGTCGCGCAGAAGTATCTATCCTACTTCCAGGGCGCGGTGGCGGACTGGAGGGCGCCGGACCAGCGGCTGCTGCGCCGTGCGATCCCGGAAAATCGCCTGCGGGTCTATGACATCCGCAACGTGATCGATTTGATGGCCGACGAGGGCTCTGTGCTGGAGATCCGGCGCGATTTCGGCGTCGGCATGATCACGGCCTTCATCCGCATCGAAGGCAAGCCGTTCGGCCTGATCGCCAACAATCCGAAGCATCTCGGCGGCGCGATCGATGCCGCGGCAGGCGACAAGGCCGCGCGCTTCATGCAGCTGTGCGATGCCTTCGACATCCCGATCGTCTCGCTGTGCGACACGCCGGGTTTCATGGTCGGCCCCGAGGCCGAGAAGACCGCGATCGTGCGCCACGTCGCGCGGATGTTCGTCACCGGTGCCAGCATCACGGTGCCGCTGTTCGGCGTCGTGCTGCGCAAGGGCTACGGTCTCGGCGCGCAATCGATGATCGGCGGCGGCTTCCACGCCTCGTTCTTCACGGTGGCATGGCCGACCGGCGAATTCGGCGGCATGGGCCTCGAAGGCTATGTCCGCCTCGGTTTCCGCAAGGAGATGGAGGCGATCGAAGACCCGGTCGAGCGCGAGAAGTATTTTCAGACCAAGGTCGCCGAGCTCTACGCCAACGGCAAGGCGGTCTCGATCGCCTCGGTGCTCGAGATCGACGAGGTGATCGACCCCGCCGACACAAGGCACTGGATCATGGCCGGCCTCCGCTCGGTGCCGAAGCCGGAGCCGCGCACGCATCGCAAGCGGCCGTGCATTGATGCGTGGTAGGGCCGCGTAGGGTGCTTCGATCCGCTGTGAGGTGAGCACCCCTCTCAGGCTCCCTCTCCCCTTGTGGGAGAGGGTGGGGAGAGGGGTAGCCCCGGGCGAGCTGATCGATGAACGCAGCGCCCTCGCAATCTTCATTGGTTCGTCGCGGATTCGGAGAGCGCGCGCCGTGTGGCACCCCTCTCCCTAACCCTCTCCCACAAGGGGAGAGGGAACCCTACTGCCGGTGGCTCCCTCACGCGCCGATCGATGAGTTGTTCGACATGGGCAAGACGCCCAGGATGCACGACTCACAAGCCGTGCCACACATTCGCTGTTGTCCCGGCCCTTCGCCGGGACGACAATAGTGGATGGGGCGGGCGCCTCGTGCACCGAGAGAGCTACCCCAACCGCAACTCCGCATACCCCTTCGCCGCGACCTCGTCGCACCGCGCGCGATAGGCCGGCGCGCTGCCGCTGTAGCGGGCGACGATGCGGGTCTGCTTGCCTTCGACGTTGCGGTTGATGCCGGTCATCCAGGAATCCACCTCGTTGGACAAGAGCCCGACCCCGAGCGCCTTGACATGGTCGGTCCAGCCGGCGGTGCCTTCAGGCGTCGCGTCGAGGAAGGTCAGGCCTCTCTCCTGGGCGAAGCGGAGCAGGCCGGTGACCCAGTCGACGCTGTATTCGATGCTGCGCGGGATGTTGCCGAGCGCGGTGTGCGGGCCCATCAGCATCATCATGTTGGGGAAGCCGTCGACCATCAGCCCGAGATAGGTTTCCGGGCCGTGCGTCCATTTTTCTTTCAGCCGCGCGCCCTGCGCGCCGCGAAAATCGATCTTGTCGAAGCTGCCGGTGATGGCATCGAAGCCGGTGGCATAGATGATGATGTCGAAGGCGTAGTCCTTGACGCCGGTGCGGATGCCCTCGGCCGTGATCTTTTCGATCGGCGTCGCCTTCAGATCGACCAGCTCGACATTGTCGCGGTTGTAGACCTCGTAATAGAAGGTCTCGAGCGGCAGCCGCCGCGTGCCGAAGCCGTGGTTTGTCGGGATCAGCTTCTCGGCGACCTGCGGGTTCTTCACGCGTTCACGAATCTTGCGCGCGACGAAATCGCTGATCGTTGCATTCGCCTTGCGGTCGATCAGGATATCCCTGAAATTGCCCTGCCAGATGCCGAAGCCGCGCTCGCCATAGAGCTTCTCGTAGAACGCCTCGCGCTCCTCGTCGCTGACCTCGAAGGCGCCGCGCGGATCAGGCGTATGCACGAAGCAGGCGAAGGTCTCTTTGCAGCGTGCAAAGATCTCGGGATAGCCGGCCTTGATCTTGCCTTGCGTCTCGGCGTCGATCTTGCCGTTGTGCAGCGGCGCGGCCCAGTTGGCGGTGCGCTGGAACACGGTGAGGTGGCCGACCTCGCCGGCGATGGTCTGGATGGTCTGGATGCCGGTCGCGCCGGTGCCGATCGCCGCGACGCGCTTGCCGGCGAAATCCACCTTCTGCTTCGGCCACCGCGCGGTGTGGAAGGATTGCCCCTTGAAATCATCGCGGCCCTCGATGCGCGGCAAAGTGGGCGTCGACAGCGGTCCGATCGCGGTGATCAGAAAGCGGCAGCTATGGCGGGCGCCACCTTCCAGCGTCACTTGCCAGCTTCGCGTGTCGTCCTGGTAGATCGCCGACGTGACGCGGCTTTCGAACTGGATGTCGCGGCGCAGATCGAACTTGTCGGCGACGTAGTTGCAGTAGCGCAGGGTCTCGGGCTGGCCGGCGAAATGCTCCGACCATTCCCATTCCGCGAGCAGCTCCTTCGAGAACGAATAGCCGTAGGAGTAGCTTTCGGAATCGAACCGCGCGCCGGGATAGCGGTTCCAGTACCAGGTGCCGCCGACGCCGGTGCCGGCCTCGAACACGCGCGCCGAGAGGCCGAGCTCGCGCAGCCGGTAGAGCTGGTACATGCCGGACAGGCCGGCGCCGATGATGATGACGTCGTAGTCCAGCGCAGCCGTCTGGCTGTTGTCCTGGCGCAAAGCTGCCACCTGTCGTCGCTCCCTGATCGGTGATTGCCGGCAAGGCTAACCGGTCTCATTGCTTCCGACAAACCTCGAACAGCGGGGCAGCCATCGCGATTTGCCGGGTGCGCGGCCTGCGCGCATTCCGCGCGGCGGACCGTCCGACCTGCGGCTTTACTCGGCCGCGGGATTTCCTCTATCGTCGGCCCGACAAGACGATCGCCCGCCAAGCGGCGACGGAACCGGTGGGAGTGAAGCGATGGGAGAGGCGCTGCGCAGGCCGACGTCGATCAATGTCGGTGATCCCAAGCTCTACCAGGATGATACCTGGCGTCCGCTGTTCGCCCAGCTCCGCCGCGACGATCCCGTGCATTATTGCGAGGCGTCGGCCTACGGCCCGTACTGGTCGGTGACACGCTACGACGACATCTTCGCGGTCGAGCTAGATCACGACAATTATTCGTCGGAAATCGGCGGCATTCAGGTGGTCGATCAGCTCAAGGGCCAGGAACTCGCAAATTTCATCAGGATGGATCCGCCGGGCCATACGGCGCAGCGCCGCACGGTGGCCCCCATCGTGGCGCCGTCCAACCTCGTCAATTTCGAGCCGCTGATCCGCCAGCGAACCTCGGCGGTGCTCGACGCGCTGCCGCGCAACGCGACCTTCGACTGGGTCGAGCTGGTCTCGACCAATCTCACCAACATGATGCTGGCAACCTTGTTCGATTTCCCCTGGGAAGATCGCATGAAGCTGACCTGGTGGTCCGATGTCGCGATCGCCAACGTTGAATCGCCCGACGCTGTCGTGCATTCGGAGCACGAGCGTTTCGAGGAGATGGTCAAGATGGGCGAGTATTTTCGCAGATTATGGGATGCGCGCGCCGACGCGCCGCCCACCTTCGACCTGATCTCGATGCTGGTGCATTCGGAAGCGACGCGAAACCTGCAACCCCGCGAATTCCTCGGCACGCTGGCGCTTCTGATCGTCGGCGGCAACGACACCACGCGAAATTCGATGTCGGCCGGGCTGATGGCGCTGTGCGAGAACCCCGAGCAGTTCGAGCTGGTCCACGGTAGGCGCGAGTTGATCCCGAACCTGGTGTCCGAGACCATCCGGTACCACACGCCGGTGCTGCACATGCGCCGCACCGCGCGCAACGACGTCGAGCTCGCCGGCCGCCGGATCAGGAAGGGCGACAAGGTGGTGATGTGGTACATCTCCGGCAACCGCGACGAGGACAAGATCGAGCGGGCCGATGAATTCATCATAGACCGCGCCAGGCCGCGCCAGCATCTCGCCTTCGGCGCCGGCATTCACCGCTGCGTCGGCGACCGCCTCGCCGAGCAGCAATTGCGCATCCTCTGGGAGGAGGTCCTGGCGCGCGATCTGCGTTTTGAGATGATGGGTCCGCCGCAAAGGCTCTATTCCAATTTCATCCGCGGTATACGAAGCTTGCCGGTGAGAATCGTCAATTGAGCCGCATCACCCGTCATTGCTGTCGCTCCTCGCAATGACGAAAGAAGAGACTTCAAGGAACAAGAATGAAGAACGATCCCGTTGACGTCCTGATCATCGGCGCCGGCGCCTCCGGTGCCGCGATAGCCTGGAGCCTCGCCGACACCAAAATGCACATCCTCTGCCTCGATCAGGGCGGCTGGATGAACCCTGCCGAATATCCGAGCACCGGGCGGGACTGGGAGGCGAAATTCTACGGCGAGTGGTCGTCCAGCCCAAACGTCCGCAAGCGGCCGGAAGACTACCCGATCAATGACGACAATTCGCCGATCAAGGTCGTCAATTTCAACGCCGTCGGCGGCTCGACCGTGATGTACACCGCGCACTGGCCGCGGCTGCATCCGTCCGACTTCAAGGTGAAGACGCTCGACGGCGTCGCCGACGACTGGCCGATCGATTATGACGCGCTGACGCCGTTCTTCGAGGAGAACGATCGCATGATGGGCGTCTCGGGCCTGTCGGGCGATCCGCTGTCGCCGCTCAGCCATCCGCCGATGCCGCAGCAGCCGCTCGGGCTGTCAGGCCCGTTGATCGGCAAGGCCATGAACGAGCTCGGCTGGCACTGGTGGCCGTCGGACACGACAGTGGCGACGACGGATTACGAGGGCAGGGCGCGCTGCATCAATCTCGGCCACTGCACGCCGGCCTGCGCCCAGGGCGCCAAGGCCTCGACCGACATCACCTACTGGCCGCACGCGATCCGCGCCGGGGTCGAGCTCAAGACCCATTGCCGGGTGCGCGAGATCCTGACCAACGAGCACGGCATGGCCTCCGGCGTCGTCTATTACGACAAGGACGGCGTCGAGCAATTCCAGCCGGCCGAAGTCGTCATCATCGCCTGCAACGGCGTCGGCACGCCGCGGCTGCTGCTCAATTCGGTGTCGGGAAAATTCCCGAACGGCCTCGCCAATTCGTCGGGCCTGGTCGGCAAGAACCTGATGTTCCACCCCTACGCGC